>NZ_JACJPL010000034.1 GCF_014696065.1 Leptolyngbya sp. FACHB-261
CTCGCTTGCGACGAACCCAAGGCTATGCGAAAAGTCTGTGATTATTCTCCTTTAGGGCTTTGGATTGCTCGCAGTAGGCTGGGAGAAAGGCTGTAGAGCGGAATGATGGAGCCCTCACCTTCGGAGCTGTGCGCTGAAGTTTCCTGTGTTCTGCCGACTACACGCAGCATCCACACAATCTCGAAAGTTTTCAAACTCATCCAATCGCTGTCGCATCCAAGTCTTCAGCACAAACCACAAGTGTTCAGTCTTGTTCAAATCTGAAGAATAAGGCGGTGGATACCAAATCTCATATCCGGCTGCTGCCACAATTTCTTCGACTCTCTAGGAACAATGAAAACTCGCGTTTTCAATGACAATGACATCTCCTGGCTGCAATCACGGCACTCAGCATTCCTCCAACCACATTTTGAATAAGCCTCAAGTGCAAGAACTGGCAAAAGTCATCGGGACAAACAAACATCCTTCCTTCAAGGCTGCAATCCGGCTGATTCGTTCAGTGCCCTTGCCCGACTTCAGGGCATAGAACCGTTGCCCCACCTCGCAGTAACCATAGGGGTAATCCTCTCGGTTATCAGGGCCAGCTTCATCGACATAAACAATCTGGCGCGGCAACTTGCTCTTCAAGCGCTCTTCAAACTCCTGACGCTTGAGTTCGTCTCGTTCTACGTATCCGTAAGTCTTTTTTTGCGACTCAAACCAAGCTTAATCAAGGTATCACTGATGTTTTGCTGAGTAACGTTATCTCTCCATAACTTTGCCATCTCCCGTTGAGTTTTACCGCCATGCTTTTGGACAAATTCCTCAAAGCGTTTCCAATTGGTGATTTTATGCTGATACCCTTTTTGGAAGCGGGTAATGGCTTGATAGTTCCCTATTTGGGCTTCCCGTTAAAAAGTTGAGCCATCTCTGTAATGTTGTTATTGCTATATCCTTTTGAGTTAGCATCGGAGGCAGCCTTTAAGAGCTTCTTGTAGGCGTTTCAGGTTAAGTTGGCTCTAGTTTTCACTGAAGGTCGCTGGATTTAGATGCAAGCTAATTTTACAATTCGTACTGCTAAGCCCGAAGATCGACTAATTCTCATCACGTTGATGAAATTGCTTCAAGATGCTGAGCGCGAGTTATGTCTAAACAGAACCCTAGGTTCTGAAATTGGTGATGCACACTTAGCATATCTCGAAGAACTTGCTGGGAAACAAAACGGTCAGATTTATGTTGCAGAGTCCAAAGAGGACATCCTTGGTTTTGTTGTTTGTTTTGTTGAGAAACTCGATGAAGGAGATCTGCATGTCGTTGAATCAGAGCGAGAGTACGGTTACATTTCTGACTTGTATGTTGTTCCTGTAATGCGAAAGCACGGGGTGGGGGCTGAGTTGATGCAAGCGGCTGAACGACATTTTCTTGATTTAGATTTGGAAGTTGTCAGAGTTGGTCTGTTATGTAGCAATGAACCTGCAGCTAAGTTCTATCAGAAAGCCGGATATCGGCCGTATGAAATTTTTTACAAAAAGCATCTCAATGAGTAATTGAGGCACAATAACCCCACCGTACAGACTTATAGGATCCTGTCGCTTCGTTTTGAGCACAATTCGTGAACTAGAAAAAATTTCGGAAATTGGCAAAACAATTACTCAGTATTTCGTAGACATTGGGATCGAATCGATTAAAGACTTGGAAGAATAAAAGGCAGAGGTGCTTTACAATCGGCTGTGCGTCCATCAAGGTAAGCACGTCGACCGCTGTAGGCTCTATGTGTTTGATGCGCAGTGTATTACACTTCAGCAAGTGAGCCTAATCCAGAGCTATTGAAGTGGTGAAATTGGAAAGACAGAGAGGTAAAAGAATAGGCAATGTCAACAGTGCCGCAGAACAGCTGGTTAGAGCAGACGAGCAGAGCCTCTACGCTTCGTTTCAGGGTTACTTGCACTGTTCAATCACACTGTTAGCCGGACGGCATAGCTCTATTTAGGGCTATGCCTAGAAGAGTGACGATTTCCCTCTGTCCATTAGGTCTTTTCTCCGAAACCTCTCGAGCGGGGTTCTATCGTTACTGGTATAGTTTAGTTTCAGTTGTGGTAGAGGAACCAAAATGAGTACGACCAGGATATTCAACAGTTCCGCTTTTCTTCAGCCAACGGACGAAGAGCCAATTCGTTCAGTTGTTACAGAATCCAAGGATGCGGTTGTTGTAGCCTGGTACATCAAGCCGGGTCAGGCAATTTCCGCGCACATCCACCCTAGTGGGCAAGATACTTGGACCGTTTTAGCTGGAAAGGGAGAATATTATTTGGATCAAGCCGGAACTACGAAGCCAATCATTGCGGGAGATGTGGTAGTTGCTCCTACTGGCTGCGTGCACGGAGTATTCAATAACAGCAATGAGCCCTTGGTTTTTATCTCAGTAGTGTCCCCCGCTGACGCAGGCTATCAACTTGTCTCGTCAGAAGATGCTTTGTATCTCCATCCCTAGCCATTCAATCTATCAAGCTGCTTCCGGCGAAAAGTGATTCAAGTGTTGGATGCAGATGCAAAACAAAGACACTTTAGATGTATGAAACAGTTGATCCAATATTTTTATGAAGTCAAATTAGATAAAGCCATTCTCTGGTGTCACCTCATTTGGTATGTCGTGGTGGCTTATCTCTATTTTGATCCTTCGCTCACAATAGCAACCATTGGCAAACATTCAGATTGTATCTGATGCCATTTTGTGTCTCAAGTTTTTTGCTTTGATTAAAGATCAAGAATTCATCATAGTTGTATCATCAAAAACAGGATAAACTCTGGTAGCAGTATTATGCTGTGTTTTGTTTATGGCAGTTGTTTTAGCAGTCAAATTAACTCAAAATAAGATTGTCTGACAATGCGCCAGAACTTCCTGTGCTCCATTCAGTAATCGCACTTTGATATGCCGATTGCGCTCGCATCTGCATAATGGTGCATAAATCTTGCCGTAACTCTTCGAGCGTATATCGTCCAACAAAGAAGCAGCCATTGTAAATTTTATGGATGGTTAGGTCGGGGCGCAGTACAAAGTGTAGGGCTGAGCACGATAAGCATACTCACTCTCAGCCGCATCTAAGATGTTAATCTGCTTGATCAGTTCTCGGTTTGGATCACACAAAAATTGCCACTGTGCCCCTAGCCTAGCTTGAAAGGCCGCTTGTACAAGCGGCGGATCAACACAAACGGTTACCAGTCTGCAATAGTTGACGGCAAGTTCACTCTGAAACTGCACAAGCTGTGGAAGCTGCTGGCGATCGCGTGGACAAAAGAAGCCTCGGTAAAAGATTAGAATCAGTGGGTAACCGTCGGCAAATCCCAGATACTGAATCCGTCAAACTAGGCTGCGTCAGGCTAGAGAGTTTTACCAACTCATTCTCATGGTTAGGGAGTTCACTATTAGGAAAGCGATCGCCAACGCTTAGAAGAGTGGTTATAATGTCCTTTTACCTACCTTATGGCAACGCTCTACCATCCTAATAGCTCATTCAACAGATGCCCATTCGTTAGCTATCAAACTTAGCGACACCAAACGTGGCATTGAACTGGCGACACCAAATCACAGCAGATTTGTAGTCTTCTAGATTTACATCTTCAGGAACAGGATAACGCTGAGCACCAGTAGTGCTTTTTAAGGGACCTAGAATGACATAGTCCTGCTCCTGCAACGGATAAGCTGGAGGCTGAGTAGAGCCTAACACATCATCAGAGCGGTGCAGGATTACAAACAGATCTGGGCCTTGGTCACTTGTTTTGAAGGCTTGATTTAGCTCTAGATATCGTTCTCCGTCCTTAGCAACAATTTGAGCTATTCCCTCAGTCGGTGCTTCTCCAGCCACAAATGTGCCGGATTTTGCAGCAGGCTCTGGTGCAAATGTATCTGGGTCAGTTGAAGCAGTAACTTCTGCGCTAGGCGAAGGGTTTGCAGCTTCACTAGCAGGCTGATCAATGGCTACTTCCCTTGCACAACCAATAGACAAAATCAAAGTGCTTACAAGAATAATGAGTTGATTGAATCTCACTGGTCGCAACCTCCTTAATGACGTGAGTTTGAAATTGTTGGGATTTGATTACATGTTGGGATACGAGGGCATATCATCTCCAATCAGGAGCCTTGCTAAACGGGACGATCCTTTACCATAGGTCAGGTGAATGTATACAGACTGCTCCAGCAATCGCTAGGTGGCTTTAGCTTCCATCAAAGACAAAATACGTGGACTAGCCTGACCGTCTCGTATCCCACCAGCGTTGCCTCTAAAATTTGGTAGTCTCTCAGTTTACCACCATTAGGATAGCGAGAGTATAAAGCAGTCATCGTTTAACCCCAGATCAACAATATAGGGCTTCTGCCAAGTAAAAGGAATTTACAGCATTGAAAGATCTCTGTTAATCCCTTGCAGATTACCGTAATGTTGGCACAGGTTCTAACAACCAAGATGAGGAGAACCTGAGTGTTCTCTGAAAAGTTCCAAGTTTTTCTAATCTGAATCAATTCACAAAAGCTTTAGCTTAATTTCTGTTTTGTCCTGACCTAGTTGTGACAACGAAAATTTTTCCGCTGCTGCAGCTAAGCCAATTTGATACTGAGTGCTGCCTCTGCAAAGTTGTAGAGTAAGGGTAGTTTTAGCGGTTTCTTAATCTCACCAACAGCGTTTGGTGCAAAAGCAGTCATGGCTATAATGCTGTTGTTGTGCCGTCATCGTTGTAATGGGAAAAGGAGATGAACCAGCCTTAGCAGCATTGACAAAATTCAAGTATAGCCAGCCGCTCACTCGCTTCAACTGGCTCCAATTTTGATTGGTCAATTTGTTCGCTAACAGTTCCATATTCTAATTATAATTCTCTAAAGCCATCCAGCTGGGTAGAAAGCATGCTAGAGTCTGACCACTGGTTGGCCTTTAGAAGGTTATATCAATCGCCATAGAATTGGCAGAGGCTTGTATGTCTGTTTCTTCTGCCAAAGATATTCTCAAACGCAAGTCGATCGCGTTCATGGTTTTATCGGCGGGCTGTTGGGGATTGGAGACTGTCATGAGCAAGGGGGCACTGGAGCAACTTCTCCCACTGACATTGCTCAATCTACAGCTGATTGCCAGCGTCGTATTTTTGTGGATTATGGTTGCACTGGGTTACTTTCACAGGTCTTTTCGCGGCTCTAAAGTGCTTCGATTCAAGCCACTCCTGACCTGGAAAACTATGGCATATGCCCTTTCAGGCTTATTAGAACCTGGATTCGCTTACACATTGGGGCACATTGGTTTAACTATGACAACAGCGAGCAATGCTACGCTAATCAGCACAGCCGAACCTGTAATCATTACTGGACTTGCTGCTCTGTTGTTGAAAGAGCGGGTCGGAATTTTACTACTGATGCTTTCAATGACGGCGATTGCAGGAGTATTTCTGACGATTGGATTTGCCCCGCAATTAAGTCGCGATTCACTGATCGGTGATTCATTGATTGCCTTAGGGACTTGCTGTGCTGCGTTTTACGTAATTTCGTCTCATCGTGGCGTTAAAGGGCTCGATCCCTTACCGCTAGCCGCAATGCAACAGAGTGCTGGACTAGCTTGGATTGTGCTCATGTGGCTTGTGTTAGAGCGAAGTGAGAACATCCAACTAGCCAGCGTTAGTCCAACAGTTTGGGGATTGGTCATTGCTTCCGGCATCATTCAATTTTCCTTGGCATTTTGGTTATATCTCATTGCCCTGCAAGGAATTTCAGCTAGTCTAGCAGCCCAGTTTTTGACGTTGATTCCGATTTTTGGCGTGTGTGGAGCTTATGTGTTCTTGGGTGAGCGGTTAACGATCATTCAAGGCTTAGGCATGTTTCTTATCATTTCCGCCGTGTATGCGATGACTCGCCTTAAAGCAACTGGTCAATAAGCATATTTGAATATTTGAGAGGTATCACTAGCGATGATTTCAAGCCATGAAACCTTCAACGGAACCTTTCCATTTACGCCACGTTTTTCAACGGCTCCCGGATTTCAAATGCATTATGTGGACGAAGGAACGGGCACACCCATTCTTTGTCTGCACGGAGAGCCAACCTGGGGCTACCTATTTCGAGAAGTTATTCCGGTGCTGGCTCAGCAGCATCGAGTGGTCGTTCCAGATCACATGGGGTTTGGCAAGAGCGAAACTCCACAGAACCGTGAATACACACTTAAAGCCCACATTGACAACCTCGAAACCCTAGTGGTCGATCTCGATCTACGAGACATCACTCTGGTCATGCATGACTTTGGCGGTCCAGTCGGTGCAGGTTTAACAATGCGGCATCCCGATCGCATTGCCCGCTTAGTTGTAACCAATGCTTTTGTGCCATTCGGTTTACCGCTAGAGCAGGAACTGCTCCCTCTCAACATTGCTGAAGCGGAATGGTTTCAGTGGATCATCAAGTCGTACAAAGATGGCAGCTTCGAGCCAGTACTAGGTAATCTAAACTACAACATTCTAAGCACGATGAAGCTGAATGGATTCGAGCGGCTTTCTCGGGTCGACACAACTTGGATTCAAGCCTACGGTTCGCCCTTTACAACGCCTCAAGAGTGTCTGGGCGCGATCGGCTGGGCGCGTGGCATTGCAGAGGGCACACTGGCATTCGAAACAGCAAACGACCACGCCGTTGCTGCCATTCTTAGCAAACCCGCTCTACTGATTGAGGGCATGAAAGATCCGACCCTACTGCCCAAGTATTTTATCCCTCTATTTGAGGCAGCATTTCCTGATGGAATTGTGCATCGCTTGGAGAACGTTGGACACTACTGCTACGAGGATGCATCTGAAATCATTGCACCTTTGATTGATCAATTCGTTCAGCTCACTTAAGAAACAGAGTAAATCGATGGAGTAACCAAGAATTGAGCTAGCTATAGAACCACAACCTGATGAAATCGCATCTGTCACACAGCAGATTATTAAGTTCAGCAACAGTTGTGCTGGGGAGGTTAGTTACAAGCCCTTAGTAATCTTTTGAGAGAGGCAGATGATCGCATAGTTAGTGGATTGATTGGAGAAACTTATTAGCAGTGGTTGTATATGGATGTGTTGTGTATGAGCTTGCAAAAATGGATCAAATACCAAATGATAAAAAGCCTCCATCTACAGCGATACACTGTCCTGTGATATAAGATGCTGCAGATGTACAGAGAAATGCAACCAAGCCTGCAACTTCTGGGGGTTCTCCAACCCGTCCCATTGGAGTTTGCGAGATGACGGCATTCAAAACCTCCGGATTATTCAAAAGAGGTTCTGTCAGTGGCGTGCGAATGAACCAGGGAGCAACAGTATTGACCCGAATGTAATCGCTTGCCCATTCTACTGCTAGGGAGCGAGTTAATTGCACTAACGCTGCTTTAGTGATTCCGTAAGGTGCGCCAGTTCGAATCGCAACTAAGCCAGCAACAGAACCTACGTTGACAATGCTACTGCTACCTCCTAGTTTAAGCAGTGGGTGAGCGAGGCGGCACATCTCAAACACTGAAGTGAGATTGCTCTGAAAAATTGAATTGTACTCCTCCGAAGTGTATTCAAGCGCTCGCTTGCGGATGTTTGTGCCCACATTGTTTATCAGCATGTCTAATCCACCCATCTTCTGAGCAACCTGTTCAAAAATCGCCTGGCGACCTTCCAGCTCTGCCACATCTGCAGCAATACCGTGAGCCTTGAATCCCTGCTGTTCCCAAGTTTCAAGCTGCTGTTGAACAGCTACTGTACTTCGGGCAACGATTGTCACCTGTGCGCCCAAACCAAGGAATTCTTGGGCAATTGCCAGTCCAATTCCTTTCGTTGCTCCAGTAACTAAAGCTTTTTTTCCAGTTAATATCCAACGGTTGCGGAGGATTTCAGTCAAAGCGGCGTTCGTCATGACAGTTTCACAAATTCAGCTTGGGATTGCATTAACTTCAGCGATGAATTCACCGCTCCAAGTGAGCTGTTCTTGGGTGCTTGCGTAGTGGGCACCCAAGAACAGCTTTACTACTCAGCGTTGCGGAGGTCAGTTGCGGTAATGCCTTCTAGTGCAAGACCATAGCCTATACCTTCAGTGGCCAGGCGCTTTATTCGCTGAGTTAGGGCAACACGGGTGTAGCGCAAAGTGAGCGTTGGTTGTTTTGCCAGTTGTCTCGCCAATTCCCATGCCCTCTCCATGAGACGGTCTGATGGCAGAACTTCATTGACTACCCCTAATTGATGCGCTTGCTGGGCGCTGAGTGTCTCTTGAGTAAGTAGGAAGTAGCGTCCCCGAGATGGGCCTAGAACTAAGGGCCACAGCACGTGCACCCCATCGCCTGGTACGATTCCTGCATTTAAGTGGGGCATGTCCTGAAATGTGGCATTTTCTGAGGCGAGAATGATGTCCGTTGTGAGGATGTATTCGGAGTGTAGAAGCGCAGGACCATTAACAGCCGAGATAACTGGAACTTCAATATCGAGCAAGTTTTGCAATACCTTCTTGCCTTCCCAAAAGGTTTTGTCCCACTCGCGCGGATTGGTGACGTCACCTAGGCTGTTGAAGTCAATTTGAGCGATCCAAGAGTCTCCTGTGCCTGTAAGGATGACAATTCGGTTGTCACGATCACGGCTAATATCATAGAACGCATCGGGAAATTGTCTGTGAGCCGTTCCAGTGAAGATGAACGGTCCGCTATCGGTGTGCATTTTGACTTCTAAAATCCCCTTTTCGTCACGGTAGAAGTGCAGGTTTTCGTACTTGCTGAAATAAGCAGGCTGTTCAGTATTGGGTTGCATAGTTTTGCCTTCAGATGTTTGTGATGCTAGTCGCAAGATTGTTTTGCAGTTTTACTCCATTGCAAAAAACCTCTCAGGTTGAGACCGAAGAAAGCAATGTTCCCAATCGCAATAGCAATGCTACTTGCCATGAATCCAACAATAATCCAGCAGAAATTGACGATCATGAAACTGACAAAGCCTACTCGTCTTTGATTTCCCAGCAAATAGATAGCGGCAAAGGAAAACACTATTGCTAGCTAATCAAGCGCATAATATTTGACTAACGAGTTTGGCATTGGTATGCCGACTCCTAGTTGCGCTAGGCCACAAGCTGGTATTTGAGATGATGCAGGGTGGTAGTTACATCTCTAGGCTCTAGTCAACTGCGATAATCGCTACAACGTAGGCTGGGATGATGGGTTGATTACCACACTCTCAGGAGGTCTTGCCGAGAAATTCTGCTCGGAACCCATTCAATGCAACCTTCTCATCATTTTTCTCTCAACGTTTCTTCTTCTATAGTGATTGATTGCTCAAAGTTTGAGAAGATAGCAAAAAAGAATATAATTTATTCCACTAAAGAATGAATCCAAAGCCTATGGACCGTATCGACTGCATGAAGAGCTTCGTGCGAGCTGTTGAAACGGGCAGCTTCTCAGCGGTTGCACGGGAAAGGAATACAACCCAACCTGCCATTAGTAAACAGATAGCGGCGCTAGAGGCATATTTAGATGTGCAACTGCTGACACGCTCAACGAGAAGTCTGAACTTGACAGATGAAGGCGTACACTTTTACGAGCACTGCCAACAGGTTTTAGCAGCAATGGCAGAAGCTGAAGCGAGTGTTGGCAGACGACAAAAACCTTCAGGGCTCCTCCGCCTCAGTTGTCCAGTCTCCTTTGGGCAGTTCCAAGTTGTGCCTCGCCTCAAGCTATTTCTTGACCGCTATCCTGACATCAAAATTGATTTGTTAATGTCAGATCAATTTACAGACCTGGTTGAGGAAGGCGTGGATTTAGCGATCAGAATTGGCAATCTACAAGATAGCTCCTTAGTAGTTCATAGAATTGGAACTGCAAGACGGTTAACAGTAGCAACTCCAGCCTACTTTGAAACGAATAGTGAGCCCCAAGTTCCTCAAGATTTAATACAGCATAACTGCATTGTCTATACCAGATTGTCGACTGGGCAGGAGTGGCATTTTGAAGGCCCTGAAGGATTAATTAAAGTTAGAGTCGATGGGAATCTTAGAGCCAATAATTCTGCTGCAGTCCGTGAGGCCGTTCTGTCAGGTCTTGGTATCGCAGTTTCGCCAGTTTGGTTGTTTAGCGATGCACTCAGGCAGGGGAAATTAAGCGTTGTTTTAAAGGAGTATCAACCCACTCCATTGCCGATTCATACTATCTACAGAAAAAATCGCTTTTTGTCTGCTAAAGTACGCTGCTTAGTCGATTTCCTGATAGATGAATTTGGCACTGCCTCTTGGATACCTGACATAGGAAACCATTAGAATCAAACGTTACATCAAAGAAATTTAACTAGAAGCATTTCATCGCCGGGTTAACGTTCAGGGTGGACTTCTTGCTAGGCAAGAAGTAGCATGGCCCGTGGAAGCAGCTTAAACGACAGTTGGCAATAAAATGCTCACGCGGGTACCTTCTAGAGTGGAAGACTGGATATCCATTTCGCCATTGTGAGCCTCAACAATTCGCTTGACGATGGCGAGCCCGAGCCCTGTGCCTGAGGATTTCGTCGTGTAGAACGGCTCAGTCAGCCTTGGCAAAACCTCTGGAGGAATCGGTTCACCACCATTGTGGATCTGGATGCAAACTTGCTTGGGAGTGGGGGATATAACCGTGCAAGTGACGGTCTCTCCTGGAGCCACTGCTTCGCAAGCATTGCGCACAGTATTAAGCAAGACTTGCTTGAGCTTGTCTTTGTCACCCAATACCTGGGCTACTGGGCAAGACGAGAACTCCATCTGGCGTCCCAGGGCTTCAGGCATGCTAGAGATTAACTCTTGCACCTCGGCTGCTAAAGCAAAGATATCAACCGGTGAGAGTTGCAAAGTCTGAGGTTTGGCATACAGCAAGATTTCACTCAGCAGACGCTCCAAGCGAGTGGCTTCGCCCAATGCCAGAGCCAGCCGCTCCTGGAATGGTGGCGACAGGACGAGTTTTTTGAAGGATCTGAGCCCCATGAGCACCGTAGTTAAGGGATTACGTAACTCGTGCACGATGGTCGTGGCGAACTCACCGATGGCAGCCAGCCGTTCCTGCTCAACCAGTTTTTCTTGGGCAGCATGGAGTTCTGTAGTGCGTAGTGCGACCTCGGCCTCCAAGGTTTCATTGAATTGCAGCTGACGCTGGTAAAGACGGTAGTTATCTAGCGCGGTGGCTGCCCGTTCTGCAAATAGTTCAACGATGCGGATTTCTGTTTCGGTATAGAAACGTGGCTCTTGGTGAAAAGAACAGACAGTCCCGATGACTTCGCCAGTGGGCGTGTATAACGGTACCCCTAAGTAGGAGCGATAACCCTCTGGAGCTTGCCCATACTCTGGGTGGGCCTGAGCATCTTCGACAGCCAGTGTGCGACCTGTTTTCACGACTGTTCCGGTTAAGCGGCCATGCAGTGCATAAACCTGAGCACGGTCACTTATATCAATGCTGCTGGCCAGCACGGTCTCAAAACCGTCCTGGCACAGAGTCACAATGGACCAATGGATGTTGATCAAACTGCTGACGCCACAGGCAATTTCTTGAAGGTAGTCGCTCAACTCACCGGTTCTGTAGCTCAGGGAGGCGAGAACCGCTAGCGCTTGTTGAGCTTGCTGCCACTGCTCAGGATTCAGACTCTCCATATCAGCCCCATCAGTCATCAGTCATCAGTCTGAATCGGTGCTGGATATCGGATGTTGCAGAGATCCTGTTAAAAGACTGTGACCCTGAACCAGCAATTCCTCGGTACTAAAGGGTTTGTCGAGGTAGGCATCAGCCCCGGTATCTTGGGTGCTCATCTGGTTACTGATCTCATCATCGGCTGTCAACAGAATAACGGGCAACGGGTTACCCGCCGCTTGTAAGTGCTGACATAGTTCAACTCCTGCTAAGCCGGGGAGTTCCCAATCGAAGACGTGAGGTCTGGATTAGCCTTTTGCACTGCTGCTAGGCCACTGGCACCATCGCGAGCCACGTTCACCTGATAATTGGTACTGTGTAGCTCCAGCTTGATGAATCTTGCCAGTTATCCCTTTCTTTCAACAACCAAAATGTGGGTGGCCATCCCTCTTTGTACAACCTAAGCTTGCACTGGCTAGATCGCCTCCGAGTTGTTGAATAAGTTTGGCAACTAGGCCGGTCCAGCCTGTTTGGTGACTGGCTTCCAGACCAGATCCGTCTTCGCCGTGAAAGTATTCGTGGAAGTGAAGATAGCCTTTGAACTGTGGATCCTGGCCAGCTTGTCATAGTGGCGACAGAGGGGACGAATGCCCTGCTCGTCTTCGAGGGAAATGTGGCTCAGGGGTCGGGAAAGCTCAGCAGCAACTTCCCAAAAGCTCATGTGAATGCCAGAGCCGGTAGGACATTCCAGCTTGAAGTCATAGTCAAGGTATTGATGGAACTTCTGGAGCGATTCAATCGGCAGATAACTCACCGGCATCCAGATCACCATGCCAGTTAGAGTTGCCGCCAAAGAGCCCCGTTCTTGATTCGCCCGGTTCGCAATCGGCGCGGTAGTCCTGGCCATTGACATTGAAAATGTAGGGATGGTCTTTGTGGTAGCGCGAAAGCGAGCGGATGCCATAAGAGAGAGGAACTCAAATTCATCCAGCATTTTGGCTAGTACCGGCTTGAGACGCTCGGGCTGAGAATCGAGACAGTCTGCGGTTGCTCATCCCTGGCAGCTTGATATTGGCATATTGTGAGCGAGCTCAGCACGATGGGTCAAAAACCAGTTGATTCTGACACTAAAATCTGGTAACAACTGCTCCAATTCCGGCTCCCCATAGCTCAATGCCTTCACCAGCGATGTTGTTCATCGCTGTGGCAATGTACAGAAAGTGCTCAAAGAATTGGTTGCGATATCTTCGTAGGTCCGCTGCTCCTGAGCCAGTTTCAGAGCAATGTCCAGCAAATTGAGACATATACATGCCCATCCGGCTGGTGGCATCCTCTGCTGCAAGTCCCTCCGGTTGGCAACATGGCAGAGCAGTCAAACACGCCAACATTATCCATGTCTAAGAAGCCGCCTTCAAAGACATTGTTACCCGTACTGTCCTTGTGGTTAACCCATCAGGTAAAGTTGAGCGTTAGTTTGTGGAAGATGCGTTCCAAAAATTCAACATCACCTTTGCCACCGTTGCGCTTTCTCTCGATCCTGTAGACACGGAGGGTTGCCCGAGCATGCACAGGCGGATTGACCCAAAGGCCCATTCGTAGGCGGGCAGTTGGCCGTTGGGATGCACATACTATTCTCGGCACAACAGAATTAGCTGTTCCTTATCAAAGTAAGCATCGACCGTTGCCAGGAGCAGACAGTGGAAGGCCAAATTCCAGGCTGCACACCAGGGATACTCCTATTTGTCGGGCATCGGGATAATGTCGACGTTGTTGAAGCAGCGCCAGTCATGGTTGCGTCCCTGAAGGCGAGCAGTGGGAGGTTTTGGCTGTGCAGGAACTCCCTGCAACCACTGAGGAATATCGTAGTAGTAGAACTGCTTGGACCCGATCAGGCTGCCAGTGCCTGGTGCATTACGATTCCAGCGCCAGTAGGCAGTGCTGCTGGTGTAATGTCACGGTAGAAGGCGTCCGCTTCTTCAATGCGGCACTCGGCAACAAATGCTGTCGAAGTCAGCAAAAGGGTGGGCTAAGCCCGAGTCGGTGAGCCGCAGTTGGACCGGTTGGCGAAAGCCAACCATCAGCGTCAGAGAATAGCGAATCGCAACTTTAGTTCCCATCTGGGACGAATTAACCTGCTCGTTGACCCCGTACACAACTGTGTCATTGATGCTGTCCTTGACAAAGGGCGAAGGGTTAGCGAGGCCGTATAGGTTGAGGCATCGGGAGCAACATAGTAACAGCAATGACTAAACCAACTCATCATGTCTAGACGGCCACTATCACGAACGTAAAGCAGTGCTCGAAGAATGGTTTCCTAAGGTAGTCGCGCAATTTAATGATTGGAAGGGCGTGCCCGATCAACTCCTGGATGCAAGTGATGCAATTATTGGTCTCGGTCATTATCAGGGTCGCTCAAAAGTGACAGGCAAAACCTTTAAAGTGCCATTTGCTCATGTCTGGTTTATGAAAGACGGACGCACCATTAAGCTGAATCACAACGTTAATACCTTAATGCTTCATTGTGCAATGACTGTAGATTGAGTGCATAAAGATGGTAAAAACGCTGTATAGCAACGGGGTGCAGCGGACGGCCACAATTGGCCGGTGGTGATGCAGAGGTGATCTGCCGCCGCTGACCTTCGCCGTTATGCCGCAATCGGTTAATGGGGCAGTGTTAAGATTTGCCTGTACAGATTCAAAGTGAGAATTTTGAGGTAGATCATGAAAGCGACAGTTTGGCAGGCAGTTTGTTGAATTCAAAGTCACTTAGTCTTTAAGGATAATTAAAGCTATGCGCATTTACCTAACCCACTGCTCAAAAGAAAAGGAACCTAATCTTAAAGGAACTGACATTGCAGTTACACCGGATAAGTTGTACACAAACCCTGGCATTCAGCAATTTATGGAGAGATGCAAAGAAAAGGGCGTGAATTGGGGTATTCTGTCAGATCTCTACGGAGTCTACCTACCAGACGAGCATCATGTCTGGTACGAAAAACATCCTGATACGGTTACACCGCAAGAAGAAAAGATGGTCATTCAGGATTTCAATGACAAGTTAAGTTCATACGATGAAATCCTCTTCTTAGTTAGACCAGAAGCTTTCCACTCTTTCTATGGGAATGTTTTAAAAAAAACATTGCTCGCCGACAAAATAAGTATGTTCCAAAATGTTGATAGCATTGAATAAGCCTAAAGAGAAGTATGTTGTGCGGCATAACGCTCCGGTCGGAGCGGATTGATGCGAGGCTTTGTGTAGATACAGGCATTACTGGCAGCCGCTCAACCGGAGCGTTATGCTGCTTGAGCAGTTGATGAGGGCAGTGGTTTAAGGCTACTTGTAAGGGTTCAAGATTAAGTTGGTGCGGGCATTGGGGGAGCGCTAAGATAAAAACTTGCGGAGGAGTGATACGATGAAGATTCATTACTTATTGAGCGTTTCAGTTGCCCTGGACCTGTAACATTTGGCTCGGGATTCGGGCCTACCGATGGGTTTGAGATTACGAGGAGGTCAACGGCTCGTGCCTATGAGAAAGGCGCTTTGCCTCCCATTTGTTTGATTTCCTTGGGCGAGGGTAGGCAAATTACTGCTTTGGAAAAAGCACCTTCGGACTCACGGTGTAGAGGGTAGAGGAGTCCCTCTCTGCTAGCCGCTGGCCGAACTCCTGCAAAGTTTATCAGCGGGAGTTGCAGCGATTTCTGGATTGGACGGAGTGCTCCTGGAAGGACATCACTCCTCGCCAATTGGTCCAGCTCAAATCGGCAACTTGCCAAAGCCATCAACTTTAGGCTGATTTATGGCATGGGTGCCACCAAACTTCAGAGCTACACCGAGACAAAGTATGGGGTCCCTCTGGCTCTAGAGCAGGAAAAGGTATTTCAAGAACGATTCTTTGAAGCCTATGCTGGAGTAGCAGGATGGCATGGGACGATCAAGCGTAGTTCATCCGGGGAATCAAGGAGAGCCCTACCCTAGCCGGACAGCAGCGTAGTAGGCGGATAAACCCAGGCTGGCGGAATTGCTAAACCACCCTGTGCAGAAACTAAATGCTGATGTTACAAGGCTGGCGTTAGTGGAACTCGTCAAGATGCTGGAGAATACAAAAGCAAAACTGACTTGCACAGTTCGTGATGAAATGCCGCTCAGGTGAAGCACATCAGTTATCTCTTGCAGTTTGGCTATCGGCAACTCATCAAAAAGCTCATGTTTTATTCCAGGTCAAAGACCAGGGACGAGGCATTCCAGCAGACAAACTGGGAACGATCTTTGAACGCTTTCAGCTAGTCGATGCCTTCGACTCTCGCAATCAGGATGGCACTGTCTTAGGCTTGGGATCTGCCGCAATATTGTGCAACAGCATGGAGAACGCATTTGAGTTGAGAGTACGTTAGGGGAAGGCAGTACGTTTTACTTTACGTTGTCGGTTGGAGAAGAGTGAGGGCGATTGCATTTAAGTTGTAACGTTCCGGCTGAGCGGCTGTAAACAACCTTTGCAACACCGCTAAGATCTCTCAGCAGTCCATTCCAGCCGGGTTGTTAGCTGGTATTCGACCTGATGGGAAGTAGCTTTGTAAGTAGTTTAATGTGAACCGCTTCGTTTCTTCTACCAATCGCTTCCGAAACGTTTTCTTCTGGCTGAGGGCTAGCCACAGTAACGTACCAATCGCTTTTACCAGCACAAAGGCAATCGCTTCATAATCCACAGGTTTTAATTCTGCATCACGTTTAGCTAATGATTTGGCTAAATCCTGAATCAACTTAGCATCGGTTGCTTCATCGATTTCTTCCAATTCGTGCACCGTTCCCTGAACCTCCATGAAAATGGCATGGTAGCTGGGGTTATCAGTAAAAAATCGATCGGTGGTATCAATCAACTGATCCACGTAGTCCGATAAGGGGAGGGTAGCTTGCTCAGTCTCATCAATGGTGACTAACTGTTGATGCAGCATTTCTGCATAGCGCAGGGCTAAGGCTTGTAGAATCGCGGTCTTGTCTGGAAAAAACTGGTAAAGCGACCCGATCGGGACTTCGGCACGAGCCGCGATTGCATTGGTCGTCGTTGCTGCGTAGCCTTGACTCGCAAACAGTTCTTCTGCCACATCCAGAATTCGATTGACCCGCTCCTGACTGCGGGCTTGCCTTGGTTTGCGTCGCATTTCGCCTGTGGTTAAAGGGTTTTCAGAGATGGGCATTTTCCCTAGCCTCAAAAATATATGAGGATTACTCACGTTCTACTTGACGAAACATGAGTTATGTTCATATTCTAGAAACATGAGCGATGCTCACATATTAACTCGCTTTGTCCCAGAGAGCCATGTTATGACCCACAATCTGCTGTTGATTCCGAAAGCTAGCTCTGCCTGTGCCAGTATGCGTCCTCGCTGCCTTTTGCAATACGGCTGCATTGGGTTTCGTTTTGTGCGCTACCAATGTTCTCCTTGGTTCGTGATGGCAATCGTACCGCTCAAGTTGCTTTTTGCATCAAAAGTGGAGCGGACATATATGCAAATCCGTTATTTCAGTGCGATCGCTAGGATTGATTTTGTCAGCGTTTATGGTCTACTCAATGACTTACTTTGGTAAAAGTGTCTGAATAAATGTATTTGGCGGTTCGCAATTTATCAACATTTAAGTTTTTTGGACTGATTCTTTATGAAACTGAATAATTTAACTAAGCCCAACGCCTCTGCTAACGCTTACGGTCAACAGCAGACGCAATCTCCAATCCTTAGGGGTTTCAAATTATTTCTAGCGGGACTGACCATCGTTAAATCATCAGTATCAATGATATTTGGAAACAATAGTTTGCAGACAGTTGGCGAACTAGCCTACGGATTGTTGGAAACTCCTTCCTACAATTTAGTGGCTCAACACTTAAACCAAGATCCGGCTTGTGCTGAACTGATCCACAATCGCTATATTCCTCCTGCCCACGATCTGGAAATCCTACTGACTTATCCCACTGATTCCCTGGGATACATTTATGCAGCGCGAATGAAGAAAATGGGTTTCGATCCTAACCTCCATGCCGGAATGACAGCGCAATCGGATGCCGAATACGTTGAGCTAAGGCTGAGCCAGACTCACGACCTCTGGCATATTGTGACCGGATTTGACACTTCTCTAGTTGGCGAAATTGGCTTGCAGGCATTCCATTTGCCGCAGTTTCCCTATCCGTTGGCGACCATGTTAGTCGCAAATAGTTTGATATCCACCACGCTAAGGGCACCAGAGATGTTGCCCCAATTGCTGGAGGCGATCGCCCAGGGATTTCTAATGGGCAAAACTGCCAAGCCACTCTTTGCCCGGAAGTGGGAAGAGGAGTGGGAGAAGCCCCTGATTCAATGGCAGATGGAGTTGAACATCCAGCCGATTTAAAATTAGAGGTAAGTAAGTGAATGAGTGGGTAAAACCGCTTATTCACCATGTCATCACTCTGAGTTTAAGGAAACGAGATTGAATGTAGGCTTAGTTTGTCAGCTAACTATTAATAGACTGAAATTTTCCGTCTAAGATCCCAATTTAGGGTGGATAGGCGGACAATTTGGCATAACCTTCTAAAATCAGTATTTAGGTAAATTGTTTCCGCATAACACGCTACTTAAGCTAAATAGCCCGAATCTCTCCGAATAATTTCCGATTTTCCAGGAGATGCACTATCTTCGCTGTTCTCGCTCATAGACCTAAGAGCTAGTGAAGTCTGTGGCTTGAACGTAGGCGATTTCGACGGGTAAGGCTGCGGATTTGCAAAGCCAAGGACGACAGCACTGGGACAGTTCCCCTGCTCCAAAAGGGGCGAGAGGAGTGAACGTACCCAGAGTCGCGACTCTGGGTGGAGGGTTCTTTGCAACCGCAGAGCCCTTTGTTTCTAACGCAGGGACCGAACAGCCAAGGACAGCGAGTGACCTATCGGGTTGTCTACCACTTGTTTGTGCAGCTGCAGAAAGCGTCAGGTCTGGAGGCTGTGTCCCTGCACCGGCTAAGGCATACCTTTGCCACAAAACTGCTGCTGCGGGGGATGGAATCGAAACATGCGATAGCTTTGACTCGGCACCGTGAGGGTAACCTTACAGCGTTTTGCCAAGCGAGCGACAGCGACAGAGCGAGCGTTCTATAAGGTTATGGGAAAGAGGGCCGTAAAAATAACTGCACCTTATTGGATAAGCAATAGATGGAGCAGTGGCGGTGGCCTTGAAGGTAAACTTTGATGCAGAAGTACAGGCTCTGGTTGCAGAGGTGAAGGAGCAGGAGTAAGAATGACCAACGGCAACGGTAAC
The DNA here is from genome assembly GCF_014696065.1 of Leptolyngbya sp. FACHB-261. NCBI lineage: Bacteria > Bacillati > Cyanobacteriota > Cyanophyceae > Leptolyngbyales > Leptolyngbyaceae > Leptolyngbya > Leptolyngbya sp. FACHB-261. The sequence goes on from NZ_JACJPL010000034.1 coordinate 18,855, forward strand.
GGCAACGGCTCTCAAGCCGAGCAGATCTGGTTTATTCTCAACGAGCTGGCGGTGTCGCAGACGCGCACTGAGCAACGCTTGAATCAGGTTCTTATTGGCCTGGAAGCGCTGAGGCAGACCGCAGAGGCGAACACCACACAGATCACCGAACTGCGAACCACAGCTGAGGCCAACACCCTGCAGATTACTGAACTTCGCTCTACGGCTGAAGCACAACGGGAGAGCATTGAGGCGCATGAGCGCCGATTGGAGCGACTAGCGGCGTAGAGAGAGTAGGGCTGAAGTGGGCAGTAAATAGGGGGTAAATCCCCCTGCTTTAGGGCTTCAACCAGCGAAGCAGCACAGAAACTTGGTTGAGAGCCTTGAGCGTCAGGACCGGCTGGGGAGTTGCTGGATTTGAGTATCAGGGATAAGCCAGCTGGGGCCGGACTAAGAGCGTCTGTCTGGAGGTAGTGAGCGGGAGATGAGCAAACGACGGCGCCGCGCAATAACCAGTAGCCCTGCAGAAATCCCAGGTCAGCCTGAAGAAGCTGCTCCCCAAGTATCTTTGCATTCATGTCAAAGCGACAGCATTTTGCATGAACAGATGGGAACGGAAGCTGTTGGGCCAGGGCCTAAACCGCGAGTGAGCGATTCATGCCAAAATACAGAACTTTTGCATGAATCGCTTAGTGACACAGAACCGCCGCAGCCGCCTCAAGCAACAACTCTGCTTTCATGCCAAAGCCCTCAGGTTTGGCATGACTCTCTAACTCCAGTTGGGCGAGAAGCTGACCATGTGCATCCCTCTTCAATCCAGCTCAAACAGGGAGATACAGATGCAAAACAGCCTTAAAAAGACCTTGTTCATGCCGCTAGAACCAGACCTGTGCTCTATTCCACCACTTATCCTGGTTGCAGATGTTTACTTTTGAGAACGGCAATCAGAACAAACCCAGCGCTTGAACTTGCCATCCTCGAAAGCTAGTTGCAGGTCGTACCGTCACTTCTTCTTCTGGCATTCGCCGCAGACCACCCAGTCGGAAATTGCCCTGTTCCTCTTGCCCTTAACGGCTCAGGACTGACCTGTATTTGCCAGGGTGCTGCGCCAGCAGTTGAGAGAACGACCGGAAGCACTGACGCCTGAGGTGGTCACATCTATTACAGGACGCTAATTCATTTGGCTGCTCTATCTGCTGGAATTTAGAGAATTGGTATAAGTGGGTCGTGAGTTGGCCCTGGTACTGCTGAAATATCTCGCAGAGCAAGTAAGTGAGTTAATCAAATGTGAAATGGGTTAGCAAAGCGTAACCCATGCGGGCGATACGTTTTACGCCTCACCTAATTCACACAAAACACAAGTTCTACATTTAATTTCACTTATTTACCCATCATCTAACTGTGTTTCATGATGACCTGCGAGATATTAGACCTGTTGTGGAATAAGCGAGAATAGGGAGCAGAAATGGGGTAACACAGATGCTGGATATTGGATGGGTGCTGAAACAAGACCGCTTGTTGAGAGCCTTAACTGGCTTGAATCGAAAGGCATTTGAAGCGTTACTGGTAGCGTTTAGTCCCTGTCCGAACAAGCTCGCCAAACTCAACCTCGTCAGTGCGCAGTAGGTGAAGGAGTTGGATTAGGAAGGATGACTCAAGCACTTGTCTTTTGCAAGACTTATGAGATCTCTTAGGTGCCCCCTGCATCTCACGTATTTCATTGATCTGCAAACCGCTGCCTATTACATGGTCAAGTAA
>NZ_JACJPL010000035.1 GCF_014696065.1 Leptolyngbya sp. FACHB-261
GGAGAAATTATTCGATTCAATGCCAATGATGATTCTCAATCGGTTCCTGAACCTTCAAGCTGGATTGGATTGTTGGCGCTCGCCTTTACAGGAGCACTCTTGAAAGTGACTCGGCGCTAGACGTTATTGTAGTCATTTTGAATCTAGAGCCTGTTTTAAAACCGACCCTAGGTGAAGTAAGGTGTATTCCACCTTACTTCACCTAATTAAGCGCAATCACCCTCGCCAAACCTTTTTATTGCCTAAAGTTAAAATTGGTTAACGGAATTTAAATACTAGAAATAGCTACTTGGTTAATTAGAACCTTAACAAATAATTCTATGATTGATTAGATGTCCTTTGTTAAGAGCTGAGATAGCGCTACATACTTCATCTCAGTTTTTGATTCCCATCACCTGTGGAAAGTATCGAGTGATTCACAGGTTCGTTGAATAACAAAGGAAGTTTTTGTCATGCAGAAAGGTCCAATCTCCCCGCTTCCACCAAGGGGAGCAGCTCTTGGTGGAAGCGATCGACAGCGAGTCATCCTTCTCGCTACTGGCTCTGTGGATGCTGTTGCTGAAGTAGTGCGTCATCTGTTCGTCGGCAACTTTGCCCAACTGAGTGAGTGGAGCCCAGCTGCTGCTGCCAAGTGGTTCGAGTCCTCACCCGCTACCTGACGATGGAGGAGTAAGCAATGCAGCTCACCGATTTAATGCGTTTACTCTACCAAATAGACGCTGCCCAGACCGCTACCCGAGAGGAAGTGCTTGCCGGAATCGGCATCAGTGCTCCTAGCCACATTACCCCTTTGGAACACGCTACCCAAGAGCTGCGCTTGGTTGCTCAACTGTGCGATTTCTTTCCTCAGCGAGTTAGCCCTTGAACGCTACGAAATCTTGGTAAGACATCACCGATTTTGAAGGGCCTAACCCTGACTCCCTCCTGTATGACAACCTCAGTGAGGAAATGGAGCGCAATGGCAGTTCAGGCACTCCTCAAGCCTGAGCTCTTAGAACGATGGACCGGGAGCAACCTCTCTCGGTCCATTACCCTCCTAGAAATACAATTTCTGACAGAATATCTGAGCTTGGCCACTATGACTTGGCCTGATGAACTAAGGCTTCCATGTCTGATATCTTCATCTTATCTCACTATGATCGTGAACCCGAGCCTTTTGAGGCGCAGGAGCTATGGCGGCTTCTCGGCGAACCTCAATGTAGTTTCGACGAGTTTGTGCAACAAGTAGGACCTGTTTTGCGCTCAAAATTCTTAAGTACCAAGCACAGCTGAGGCACAACGAGCTTACATCGTAGACAAAGAATTAGACAGAGCCAGGTAGTGGATTGAAATAGATTAAGCGGGGGTCTAACGGTGCCCGTAACCCGCCGCGAGTAAACTTCGGACCCAACGAATAACTTCTAAACGGTCGGGTTCACGGGCGTTGTTAGGCAGGATACCGACCAACTTGTAAAATTACTTTGCCTATCGTTTTGCGGCCTAAAATCGCTGCGTGTGCTTGTGCAGCATCCTCTAGAGGAAAAGCGTGACCCAAAATGGGTTTTAACTTATCCATCTGAACCCAGGTAAAAAGCTGCGTGAGAGCCGTTTCTACAATATCGGGATGATGATTCATCACCGCACTGATGGCAAAGCCCGATACACTTTGATTTCTAAACAGCAGATTCTGACATTGAGTCGCTGTCAAACTCGGACAATCCCCTGACAACCAACCGTAACTTACAAAACGTCCTTCCACAGCCAAGCAGGATAAGTTTTGTGCAATTGCGCTTCCACCAATCGGATCGAGAATGATATCAATCCCTTTTCTGCCAGTGATTCCAAGGATTTTTTCGTGCCAGTTCGGTTCAGTATAGTCAATTGGATAATCTACTCCCCAATTGCGAATCATCTCGCGCTTTGCGCCTGTTCCAGCAGTACCAAACACATCGCCTGCGTTCATCAGTTTGGCAAGTTGTACAAGCAAGTTACCCACACCGCCTGCTGCTGCGTGAATCAGTACACTTTCACCCGCTCGAATTTTTGCGGCATAATCCAGCAGTAAATAGGCACTAATCCCTTGGAACAGCAGAGCCAGCACAGTATGTGCGTCAAGCAGATCTGGAATGCGAAGCACTTGCTCTGGCCTAATCACTGTGTATTCAGCATAACCACCTGCTTCCCAGGAAAGCACTGCCACACGTTCACCTAGTCTCACATCGGTGGTTACGTTTGCCCCGATCTCTTCGACAATGCCAACGAATTCCATTCCAGGAGTGTAGGGAAGTGGCAATTGCAGTGGGTAAGTGCCTTGGTGCTGCATGATGTCAGCAAAGTTTATTCCTGCGGCAATCACTTTCAGTAGTATGCGATCGGGTGCACAATCTGGTCTGGGTTCTTCTTGATAGGTCAAGACCCCGGGTCCGCCGCGTGTTTTGACACGAATTAATTTCATAGGATGTGCTTCAATTCGATCGACGTTCTCAATATAGAGACTAGTTAACTAGAATGTAAGTAGGCACCGATCGGTAACCTATTCAGCAGGTAGACTTAGAGTATCAATAGAGAGCAAAAAGTGAATCGAAAATCTTCGACACAACCCGTTTTTGAGCGCGACTATCCAGTCCGGCGGCTACTTGTTCTGATGTCAGACGCTTGGACACCGATTATTTTCCATTGCCTTTCTGATGGAGAAAAACGGTTTAGTGAGCTTCAGCGACAGCTACCAGATATCTCCAAAAAGGTGCTAACTCAGGTTCTACGCCGTTTAGAGGGTGACGGTTTGATTCATCGCACGGTTTATGCAGTTGTTCCCCCCAGAACCGAATATCGTCTTACGGAGTATGGTCAAAAACTTCATGAGCCAATCGCGATGCTTTGCCAGTGGGCACGCTCAAACGAAGCAGTCATTGAAGCTATTTATGCCGAAAGGGAGAAATCTATCAATTGAAAAGTATTGCTTCGTGCAAGAGTCTACCTAACTATTATTAGACTGAAAGTTTCCGTATAACACCCCCATAGTGGTGATTAAGTAGATGATTTCCGTATAACATCTCAAGCCACGTAGATAGGCAGAACCTTTCCGCATAAATACTTCCATCCAGCCAAATAGGCAGAATCTCTCCACATATAGGCCAGTTTTGATCGGGAGGCAACCGCCATTCAAGCGACTAGCAATAACTATGTGCAAGCAATCGATACGGATCAGCTAATGCGAATTGCACAGAGACCAATATCCTGCTTCAGCTTCAGCGCCGTCCTGGAGACTTTGTGATTAAAGGAAGTCCACTGGTACTCACTTATCCCGCAGAATCGCGTAGCAAAAAGCTGGTTAA
>NZ_JACJPL010000036.1 GCF_014696065.1 Leptolyngbya sp. FACHB-261
CGACCTGGGCAGACGTGTTGAACCGGGCGAACCTGGGGATGGAAGTGATGCACGAGCGCAACGCTCACAACTTCCCGCTTGACTTGGCTGCTGGCGAAGCAACCCCGGTTGCTCTGACCGCTCCCGCCATCAACGGTTAATTGGTCAAGCTCTTAGGTTCTGCGATAGTTCCTAGGTAAATTGAGAGAGTGAGGAAGCTTCAAGGCTTCCTCACTCTTTTTATGCGCTGATTTTTGATGAGTTGATGCCTTATTTTTGCCAATTTTTGGCAGTTTCTGGAACCGTTGGTTAGTCTGGTTTTGCTACCACTTCTCCAGGGTGAAACGCATGAATCAACATCACAAACGCTTGCAAGCTGATCCTATGTTTCACCCTGGAGAAAAGCCTTCCGACCGTATGGAACTCATCTGGCTGCTAGGTGCTGGAGTTCTCACCTTTGCTTTGTGGCAAATGCCCTACGGTAACTACATCCTTTACCCCTTTACGATTCTGGCGACCTGGTTTCATGAGATGGGCCACGGTCTTATGGCTGTGCTGCTAGGCGGGGAGTTTCGACAGTTACAAATTTTTGCAAATGGTTCTGGCGTCGCTCAACACAGCGGCGCGTTATTTCTAGGACCGCTTGGCCGGGCTCTGGTGGCTGCTGCTGGCCCAATGGGACCACCGGTGGCAGGGGCGGGTTTGATTGTAGCTTCGACACAATTGCGGACCGCCCGTTGGGCTCTGCTCATCTTAGGCAGTGTACTACTGCTATCAGGCTTAATTTGGGTCCGGTCGCTATTTGGCTTAGCAATGGTGGCGAGTTTAGGGGCTGGCATCCTCTGGCTGGGTTTGAAGACTTCAGGCTGGCTTCAAGGCTTTGCTGTGCAGTTTTTAGGAGTGCAAGCTTGCATCAGCACTTACCACCAGTTGGACTATTTATTTATGAACCAGGCTGTAATTGGTGGCCAATTGATGCGCTCAGACTCAGCTCAAATTGCCCAGCAATTGCTATTGCCCTATTGGTTCTGGGGGTTGCTAATGGCAGCAGGGTCGTTTCTGATTCTGTTGAAAAGCTTGCGGGTTGCCTATCGTCAGCAGGGACAGTAATAGGTTCTTCAGTTAACTCTTAAGTGGATCACCCACTCTGTCTCTCAATGCTTGCCTTGAAGTTGACGAACCAGATGCACTAACTCAGGCAGAATTAACTGCTCAGTGGCCAGTTTGACTGCGCCTGTAGAACCGGGCAGCGAGAATAGAATTCGGCCGCGATAAACGCCAGCCACAGCGCGGGAGGCAATGGCACGAGAGCCAATCTCTTGATAGCTCAGCGCTCGAAACACCTCGCCGAATCCAGGTAGAACTTTTTCCAGTAGTGCTTCCAGTGCATCGTAGGTAGTATCTCTCGGTGCAATGCCTGTACCACCATTGAAGATAATCGCCTCAATATTAGGCTCCTGAGCAAGCTGAGCGAGCTGTTCACAGATCTGGTCTGGCTCGTCTTGGATAATGCCGTAAGCAACAATGCGATGGCCTGCTTCTTGCAACAAGGACTTTAGAAGCTGACCACTTTTGTCAGTTTCAACAGTGCGGGTATCACTGACCGTCACAATCGCACAGGAGACAAATGCAGGTGTGGGGTCAGAGCAAGGCAGTGAGGTCATGCTGAAGGCACCACGAATTTAGACACAAAAAATAGAGACGTTCTGCAAGAACGTCTCTGCTCAGCTTTAAGCCAATTAGGATTGACTGAAACCCAAATCATTGGAGGCAGCATAACGCTCCATGAAGCGCATAAAGCGCTCCCACTCGTCGCTGCCATCCATCCGATAGATTGCCTCAACACCCGCTGGCTGACCATTCACGAACTTGGCATTAACTGTGCGAGTTACTAACTCGCCTTCGTCGTCAATCATCCACATGCCCGTGATGTCCCGATTGTCGACATCGGCATCATTCATCACACGAGGTTTCTCAAAGAAGAAGGTTGCAGTCCCTCTCAAGCCATCCTTGGACCGCGTCAGACGCACATTAGTTACTTCTTCATCAACACCGCGCGCGAATTGAATGCTTGCCATAAGCCCCAGGTTGGTATCGAGTTTTATGAACCTCTATCTTCACATAATTTGACACTCTGGGAAACTCGCAATTTCTTGCGCTGTTACTAGGGCTACTGTTCTACTATCCTTTGAGGGCCGGTCTACTCAATCTGGGCAGATCCTCAGTCTGGGTAGATGCGCAAGCGGCGATTAGGTTCCTCGCCGAAGCTGCGGGAGCGCAGGCGATAGTGTTCCACTAGCTCATGCTGGATCTTACGAACTGACGCAGATCGGGGCAACAACTCCACCTGTTGGCTCTTAGGTATCACAATCTGTTCAACCGCTAGACGAGCTTCCTCTAAAGCCTCCATCTCATCTTCAGAATCAGCCTGAGAGAACAGACTCAGTTCCGGGACTGGCATGCCTGGCTCATCGATCTGCAAGACCCGGCGCAAAGCCCGAGTGATCTGGGGAATGGTGCTGGCTTTGACCGTGTGGATCGGAATTTGGCGGGCTTGAGCGATGTGACGCAGCTTAGAGTGCCCTTTGATATGAGAGCGCAGGGCTAACACGACGTCAGCATTGTCCATGTCCTTGGTCAGCGCAACGGGCAGGTTCAAGGCTCGAATCACCTGTTCCATTTGTTGACGGCTGACCGCATAGGGGTAGACCTGGAGGATTTCTTCCCCAGTCTCAGAGAAAACACGACTGTCTTCAGCGCCGCTGTAGAGGTCTGCCGGCTCCGGCTCCGACAATATAGGTAGGGGAAGCATTTGGCCAGAGGCTCGCCAGCCTACCACGTCAGCACTAAGGGGAGCTCGACTGAGGGAGTTATTGGTCAACGGCAGCTTCGATAGCTCACGACTAACGGTGACTTTGCCCGAGTCGCTAACCGTGCGAACTTGGGGCGTGGGCTCACGGCGGCGTAGCAGGCTATCAACCGTTTGGGCTACATCCTCATGGACAACCCAACGCTGACGCTCTTGCATCTCAATGGCGATCTCAAAGGTAGGCGGTGCTTTGCGCTCTAAGACGCTCTTTTGAGAGCCGCGTCGCCGTGCCTCTTCGTCCCCCAGCGTGACTGACTGGATGCCACCCACTAGATCCGAGAGGGTGGGGTTCTTCATCAGGTTTTCGAGTTGATTGCCGTGGGCAGTACCCACCAGTTGAACCCCTCGTTCCGCAATCGTACGCGCTGCTTGCGCCTCCAGCTCCGTGCCGATCTCGTCGATGACAATCACCTGCGGCATGTGATTTTCAACCGCTTCAATCATTACCTGGTGTTGCAGTTCAGGCGTGGCAACCTGCATGCGGCGAGCCCGACCAATGGCTGGATGGGGAACATCGCCATCGCCAGCAATCTCATTAGAGGTGTCGATAATGACAACACGCTTGTCTAAGTCATCCGCCAAAACCCGCGCGATCTCACGCAGAGCCGTCGTTTTACCCACGCCTGGTCGACCCAGCATCAAAATCGATTTGCCAGTTTCAACTAAGTCTCGGATCATGCCGATCGTGCCGAAGATGGCCCGACCAACGCGGCAAGTGAGGCCAATAATCGTGCCGGTCCGGTTGCGAATGGCGCTGATGCGGTGCAGGGTACGCTCAATACCAGCACGATTGTCCCCACTAAATAGGCCAACGTGCTCAACTACGTAATCCAGCTCTTCCCGGCTAATCACCTGCTCTGTCAGGTACTCGGCCCGATCAGGGAAGCGGGCTTCCGGACGACGGCCCAGATCCATCACTACTTCAACCAGTTGGTCTCGCTGTGCATGCTGATTGAGCAACAACCGCAGGTTCTCTGGAAGAATTGCTAAGAGCTTCTCCAAATCATCTGTAACTTGAACGTTTTGAATCTGAGCGTTCTCGATATTCTCGTGAATCACAGTAGGGCTCCGGCACTCTGCCGGCAATGCAATAGGCTTGTGTATCAGGAAGGTTGGCAAAAGACTGCCACAGGGCGGCCCTTGTCCAGAGGCTTGAGTTGCTGCACCAAACTCCTGGCCTGCTGGACAGCTTGCTGCAACAACTGAGGGTGTTCTTCTAAGCGGGCTCCTGCCACCTCTAGCCAGGGAGCCACAAGCGCTCGGGCATAGCTGCCATAGGCAACACCAGCAAGAGCATCTAAACCCGCTGCCTTCGCCTTGGCAACCGTATGGGCATTAGTGCCTCCTGCGAGCTGGACGTATCCAGGCAAATCAAAACTCGAAACTTTCTGACCCAAGCGCACAGCAGCCCGAGTCGCACCATCACCAATATCACCACTCATAGGTCTACCGTCGGTCTGCCACAACAAATCACACTTCCACTGCTCTAGTTGAGGTTGCATGTGCGTCCACAAGGCTTGGAGGTACTCCCGCAGATCTTCACCATCTGGACAGCTTACAGCTACCAGCTTTAATCGAGGGATAAGCGGGGTCAACGCCTGCCACAGACGCCGAAACTGAACCAGCTGCCCTGGCTGTGTATGAATCTCCACTGCATCGATCGCCAACCCCAGTAAGACTTGCACAATCTGGTCTGGAGCGTACACGTAAGCCTGGGCTGTGATAAGTGCTGACGGACACACTGGTAAACAGCGCCCACAGCCATAACAGCGGGGTTCTAGGACACCAGAAAATTCTGCCTTGAAGGTAATCGCATCAGCAGGGCAGATTTGTTCACAAGGGCGGGGACAAGATTGTGGACAGGCAACTGAGTCAAACTTAGCCTTGCGAAAGTGGGGATCCTCTGCATCATTCAGGCTAACCATGAGCCAGGGACGCCGCCCCCCTAGACGTTCTGCCACTGCCAGGCCCTCTTGGGCCGATGCCACCGTAGCTTCATCGGCAGCTACATCGATGCAGTCAGCTCCGGCTAGGGCATAGACCAGGGAGAGACTACGAACTGAGGGTAAATGCTGGAAGCTGGCTCCACAGATCAGCTTGAACCAGCTTCCCTCTTGCAGAGCGCTCAGGGAAAGGCTTTGGAGCATCACCTCTTCATGCTAGTGTGCATGCCCTGAAAATGCTACCGGGTAGAGGATTCCCCTGGGATCTTTCCTATCTGCCCTATTTGCCCTCGACACTAGCCACTCCCAAACCTGAGGCAATTCTGGCAGCTGCCAGAATTGCCTCAGGTTCAAACGAAGTAGGCGCTCAGGCGGCAGCAACAGCCTGTCGAAGCGGCTGCCAAGATATTTCCCGGGCACTCGCCACTTCTACAACAACCTTGACCTTAGGTTGAAGCGTGGGTAAGGTGACCAGGAATTGCAGCTCTTGGCGTGATAAAACCTTGCCCTCAATTAACCACAGCACTAGCCCTTTAGCGTTGGGTGGCAAGTTGTCGAGCTGGTATTGCAACAGCGGCGGGTAGAAGTAGGTGCGAATCTCTTTCTTGCCCAAGTGGGCTGGTCGCACGCCATGCACGCTTGTGAGATAAGCGGATAAGTCACCTAAACCTCGGGCCGTTAACGTCAGAACTCCGTAGCCTGCTCCTCGTAGGCGCCGCTGATAGCGCCCTTCAAACCCACCCTCAGGAGGAACACAGAGAGCCAGTGCTCCATTGCTTTCTAAATCTTGAATCATCTTTCTGCCCGTAATGATCAGGCTCATGGTGATTACTCTCTTGCCTTAATGCGTCTTGAACTCAGAGTACTCCGAAATTTGGACGCTTAAGGGGCTAATCCAAGAAGGCAGAGCATTGAAGGCTTGATTCAGGACCTTCGAGAGGTTATTGACACATTGCCACCACAATCCACCTGTCTTCCAGAGTGCGGGTACCACTAGGAGAAGGTTTGTTGTGGATGTTGAGACCACAACAGAAGCTCCTAGCCTTTCTCGAGGCATTCAGGAGTTGGTCGAGCGACTGAAGCAGGAGGGTTTGAAGCCGGACAGGTCAAGGCCAAGCAGGTAGAAGGAGCATCTCAGGAGAAGGCCCGTCGTCTGGTCGCCGATGCCCGGCAAGAGGCGGACTTGATTCTTGCCCAAGCTCGCGAGGAAGCAGCTACGAAAGCAGCAGGTCAGGAAGCACTACGAATCGCTGCCCGAGACACGCTGCTGACCCTGAAGAATGAAGCAGCTCAGGTATTCCGCAATGAGCTGCGCAAGCAAGTCAGTGCCCAGTCTCAGCAGGAAGCGTTTTTGCGCGATTTGCTGCTTCAAGTTTGTAAGCGACAGATACCCGAGCTTGAACCCGGCCAGGAAATGCGAGTTCTGCTCCCTGAGCGGTTGGTCAACCTAGAAGACCTGCGTCGAGTCAATGACACCCCTGAGGAAGAACTGTTAGCTCAATTTTTGCCAGTTTGTTTGGCGGTCCTCTACGCGAGGGTGTGGCCTTCGGCAGAACCAATGAGCAGTTCGAAGGAATTTAAGGTTGCGCTTGTAGATCAGCAATTGATGATCGACTTAACTGACCACGCAATTGCGGCACTGCTTAGCCAGTATTTGTTGCCTCGCTTCCGGGCAGTGCTAGAAGGATATCTGCAATGAGCGGTAGCTACTATGGTCTGATCGCTAGTCTGCCGTATCTGCCTAGGGACCTTAGCTTAAGGCGTCTGCCGATTAGCCGTCAGGCGTTAAAACTGCGCTTGAAGGCGTTGTCTCTGACAGATCAAGAGCAAATTAACGCGATTATTGAGTTTCACCAGCAGCTTTGGTGATGCAGCTGCTAGAAGATACAGCTCGCAAATTGCAGGACGTGAAAATCTCGGCTCTATTTCAGCAGGAGGTTAACCTCCTGCTGGTTGTTTCTGCTCTGCGTCACCGACAACAAGGCAAAACGCCTGTCTTACCAATCGGAGGTCTAGGCGTAGGTGGTCACTTACGTCGCTATTGGAATCAGCCTGACTTTAACCTGGGTGGGCGCTTCCCCTGGTTAGGTGAACTGCGTGAGTTGTTGGAGCAGGGAAGGGTTCTGGAACTGGAAAGGCAGATCGACCAAATTCGGTGGAAGTTTGCTGATTCGGCTAGTCAGATGAATCCCTTCACCTTTGAAGCCGTTGTGGCCTATGTGGGTAAATGGGACATTCTTTACCGCTGGAGCCAAACCGGTGAAGCTGCCGGACTGCAGCGATTTAATGAATTAATCGATCAAGTTCTGGAAAAAGCCTAATGGTTAGTCAACTCAACGGACAGGCAGGGGCAACGGAGTCAGGGGCCAAGAGCACTGCTCGGGTCATTGGTGTGAATGGCAACATTGCGACCATTGAGCTAGAGCAAGGCTACTTAATGAAAAATGAAGTTACCTTTTACTCCTCTAGAGATGCCGTCGCTTTCAGAAGCGCAAATTCAGAATCGCTTAGAGGATGTAGAGGATACTCTAGAAAATTCCGAGACCCGCCGCATTGGTGCAACTCGCTTTATTGAGTCTCTGCGAGACTACTTGAACCAAGCGCTCAGTACCTCCAAACTCAACCAGGCTACCCACTTAACCCACGACGAAATTGGTCTTTTTGTTATCCAGGCCTGGTGTCCTGTCAATCAGATTTCTGCTCTAGATGATCTGGTTAAGGAGTTCTCTCTAGCTCTAACTGTGGAGGATCCAGGTCCACAGGAGCAACCACCAACGCTGGTGCAAAATTCAGATTTGCTGGCTCCTGGCGAGACTCTGATTAGCGTTTACGGCACACCGTCCTATCGCAGTTGGGGTCCGTCGGCCCTAATCTACGTCAGCTTTGTCCTGTTCTTCGGGATCATCATTGCTGATGCAGGCTACGGCTTTTTGCTACTGGGGATTGCCTGGCTGCTGCGTGGAAAACTACTGGCTAACAGTCAGCGTCGCTTGTTCTACTTATTTGCTGCCTTAGGCGTAAGTGCCAGCGCTTATGGACTTCTATCAGGTGAATACTTTGCGGTAGATCCACCAGAGGGCAGTCTCTTAGCACGCATCGCTATTTTTAAGCCTGATTTGGAGAATATTCCAGAATTGATGGCCTTTTCGGTCAGCATTGGTTGCTTGCATGTCTTAATCGCTAATGCCATTGCTGTCTCCCAATGCTGGTCAGCATTGCGTAAGGGGCAGTGCCTATCTAGCGATCACCTTCAATGATTTAGCCCATCAAGTGGCTTCTACCGGCGAGCTGGGTATTTTAGGGGCCTTCGTTCTAATCGTAGTTGGCCACACACTCAATTTCGTGCTGTGTATCATGGCTGGAACCATCCACGGTCTTCGTTTAAATTTCATCGAATTCTATCGTTGGAGCCAAGAGGGAGAAGGATATCGGTTCAATCCTTCTAAGAAACATACTTAGTTCAAGACCTTATAGGCTCAATGGCGACTCTTGATCACTTTTGGTCAGAGATTAATCCCTGGCATTGCAACACAAATAGGAGAGACATACAGTGGAGGCACTAGCCTTAGGTTTAGGTTACATCGGTTTGTTTGCTGTCGTCGCACTGAGCGCCTGTGGTAGCGCGGTAGGCTGTGCTTGAGCAGGGATAGCAGCTGACGGGGCCATGTTAGAGCCTGAAACAGGCCACGGAAAATTTCTGGGTGTTGCGGCCTTGCCCTCCACGCAAGCAGTCCTGGGTATTGTGTTGATGTTTATTCTGAAACAGAACATCACAGCAACGAGCGGCTGGGGCATCTTTGCTATCGGCACATTAGCAGGCGTTGCCCTGCTTGTTAGTGGCATTTATCAGGGCAATTGCTGCGCCATGGCCATCAATGTTTCCAAAAGTAAGCCAGAAATATTTGGTAAATCTCTAGCCCCTGCTGGCATTGTAGAAGGATTCGCTATCTTTGTATTCGTAATGGCCCTGGTCCTGAGCCAAAGCCTACCTCGCGGCTAATGTTATGTCCTTTCTACTGTCTCGATGGTCGTGGGTTCTTGGTCTTGCCCTCATTGGCTTTGGCTTTTTGGTAGACCAAGCGATCACCTTAGCAGTCGAAAGTTTTTGGTTTGCAGAAGTTGACTACCTAAGCGTTTTTGCCACCAGCCTTGGGGTCCGTCTTTTGCTCTGGCTGGCAGGGTTTGTCTTGGCGCTCCTGATTCTAGGAAGCGATCTCAGCTATGTCTGGCGCCGAACAGTTTTACCTAGAGCAAAATTCAGAGACCAAGAGCTAGGCTCCTGGCTGAAGCGATTACTCATTGTCAGCGTCCTCGGGCTGAGCGCCGTAATGGCGGAGTTTTTCTCAAAGGACTGGCTGCCGGTTCTGACTTGGCTCAACCAGGTGCGCTTTGAAACGCAAGATCCTCTCTTCCACCAGGATCTCGCGTTTTACATGTACAGCCTCCCAGTCTGGCAAGCACTGCTGTTTTGGAGCCTGCTGCTGTGGCTCCTAGTTTTAGGCAGCAGCGCTTTGCTTTATGGCTTACGGCAGAGACTGACCACACAGCCTGATAGCTCAGAGTCAGCTAAGACAATAGTCAAGGCAACAGCCCAAAGATTGCCTCTAGCAGCTTCACAGCACCTCCTTTGGTTAGTTGGAGTTCTCTGGCTGCATGTTGCCCTGACACACTGGCTTAGCCGCTATGATCTGCTCTATTCTTCTAGGGGCGTTATCTTTGGGGCAAACTATGCAGATGTTCATGCTCAGCTCCCAGCTAATTGGTTCTTAGCAGGAATTAGTTTATTAAGTGCTGTTGCTTGCTTCTGGCTAGGATGGCATAGTCTCAAAAACGCACCCACTAAAACCCTGTTGCTGCTAGTCGGTGGTTATGTTTTGAGCTTCCTTCTAATTGGCGTCCTATATCCGCAAGTCATTCAAGCCTTTGTCGTTCTGCCTAACGAACTAGAACGAGAACTTCCTTACATCGAACGCAATATTCAGTTCACTCGCCAGGGTTATAATCTAACGAATGTTGAAACTCAAGCTTTCACACTGAAAGATAACCTTACCTACAAGGATATTCAAAACAACCCTGGTACGATTAGAAACATCCGACTTTGGGACAGTCAGCCTTTACTGGAAACCTATCGGCAGTTGCAAGAGATCCGGCCCTACTACCAATTTCCCACCGTTGATGTAGATCGCTATTCAATTGATGGAGAGCTGCGTCAAGTGATGCACTCTGCGCGGGAATTAGATTATAGTCAGGTGCCGCGACGGGCTAGAACCTGGGTCAACCAGCATTTCTTTTATACCCACGGTTACGGTTTCACCCTTAGCCCGGTCAACATTGTGACCCACGAAGGCTTACCAGATTTTTTTATTAAAGATATTCCACCTCAGGCCACTAGCCCAGCGATTGAAACCGCTATTCCCGTTGATAACCCTTCTATTTATTATGGCGAGTTGACTCGCACAAATGTATTTGTCTCTACTACAGATAAGGAACTAGATTATCCTCAAGGCAATCAAAATGTTTATGCCAGTTACACGGGTACGGGTGGAGTTCCCGTTGCGCGATTCTGGCAACGTCTGCTTTACGCTTGGCACTTCAGAGATCCACGAATGTTGCCAGCCAATGAATTTACTGACCAAAGTAGATTCATGTTTCGACGTAATATTCAGGAGCGAGTACAAACAATCGCGCCTTTCCTGCGTTACGACCGTGATCCCTATATGGTGATCGAGGATGGTCGCCTTTATTGGTTTTTAGACGCTTACACCACGAGTACGCACTATCCCTACTCAGAACCTAGCGACGCTCCCTTCGACTTCAACTACATTCGTAACGCAGTCAAAGTTGTTATTGATGCCTATAACGTCAGTGTTGATTTTTACGTTTCTGACCCTCAAGACCCACTCATCAGAACCTATCAACGCAGTTTTCCGGCTCTGCTTCAGCCTCTAGAAAAACTGCCTCAGAGCTTACGGCGTCATCTGCGCTATCCCGAAGACCTCTTTCAGGTTCAGGCACAGCAGTACGCTACATATCATATGGATGACTCTCAGGTTTTCTACAACAAAGAAGACCAATGGCACATTCCCCCGGAGACGCGACAGGGGATCACACAGCCGATGCGGCCCAACTACCTGATCCTAAAGTTGCCTAATCAGCAGAACCAGAAGGACAATAGCCTCCCCGAAGAGTTTGCGCTGTTATCTCCCTTTACGCCATCCAACAAAGACAACCTAATTGCTTGGATGGCCGCCCGTTGCGATGCTGAGGAGTATGGCAAGCTCCTAGTCTATGAGTTCTCCAAGCAAAGTCAATTTTTGGGCCTCGCCAAGTTGAGGCTTGTATTAATCAAGCCCCAGAGATCTCAGAGCAGATTTCTCTCTGGAACCAGCATGGTTCGCGCGTGAACCGGGGTAACCTACTGGTGATTCCAGTGGAAAACTCCCTTCTATACATTGAGCCTCTCTACCTGGAAGCCGAGCAGAGCCGCTTGCCTCAGTTGACTCGTGTGATTGCTGCTTACGAGGACCATGTAGTAGTGAACTCGACCTTAGATGAATCTCTGCGGGAGCTGTTTAGCCCACAGCAAGGTGCTGTGCTCGACCAGCCCAACCTAGCAGAAGATTTAATGACTACTGAAGAGAATCAAGTTGCTACCCCTTCGGCTCGCTCAGTACCCCAATCTCAACAACGGCCCCTCACCCGCCGAGCCCTACAGCAGTGGCAGCAGGCCCAAGATGCTCTTCAGCGGGGAGACTGGGCCGAGTACGGTAAGCTCCAAACCCAACTCCGACAGACTTTAGAGCAGCTAGACGTCCAGCAGTCTCAGCAGCAGTAGGTCTGTCATACTTTTACTGGCCACATCCGGATTTTCCAGAAGTGGCGGAAGTAATTTGTTTCTTGCTAGACAGATGAGGACTTCTCATCTATCATGATTAATTGTCGCCAAAATACGGGTAAGGTCACCCTCCAGCTTTTGCGGTACTGCTCGCTGGCCTCAAAGCCATGAGTGCACCTGCAAACTTCAGGCTCCGTGGGTGAGACTGATCGAATTAGGCCTTGAGCCCGGGAGATACTGAAAGGTAGAGTCTACCTCTTAAGTCTCAACAAGCGCGACACAGTGGGATTGAGCTTGATGCTCTGGATCCCGACTTGAGTTCTACGGTTTCGTAAGGCTCTTCCCCATTTTCTTGAGTTGGGGTGCTCTGGTCTAGAAATTCTAGAACAGAGCTTTGGAGAAGGTGAGCTGGATGCATGGGGAGGTTACCTCCTTCTATCGTCCTGGGCTCGTGGCGTGTAGCAATGGGAGATCCTGCGCTGTGGCAATCGGTATTCTTGGCACCAAACTGGGCATGACCCAGATCTTCGACGAGCAAAAGCGGGCGATCCCCGTTACGGTCATCCAAGCAGGTCCCTGCACGGTGACTCAGCTCAAGACTGTTCAAACTGATGGCTATACAGCAGTGCAGCTAGGCTTTGAATCAGTTAAAGAAAAAGCGCTGACCCGGCCTGAACTAGGTCATCTCCAGAAATCTGGCGCTGCTCCTCTCCGGCATCTTCAGGAATATCGGGTAGATAGTACGGATACCTACGAACTAGGACAAACCCTAGGCCCAGACCTCTTTAGCGCGGGTCAACTGGTTGATGTTGCTGGCACCAGCATCGGGAAGGGTTTTGCTGGTTACCAGCGGCGTCACAACTTTAAGCGAGGACCGATGGCGCACGGTTCTAAGAACCATCGTCAGCCGGGTTCAACGGGTGCTGGTACAACGCCAGGTCGCGTTTATCCAGGTAAGCGCATGGCAGGGCGTATGGGCGCTGAGCGGGTTACGATTCGCAAGTTGACAGTGATCCGAGTGGATGCCGAGCGCAACTTGATTCTGATTCAGGGCGCTGTACCCGGTAAGCCAGGAGCCCTAGTCAGTATTGTTCCGGCCACAATCGTTGGTCGCGTCAAATAGGAGGCTGGGTTAGAAGCAATGGTTAGCTGCACGATAAAAGATTGGACAGGCACAGATACGGGTGAGGCCAGCCTTGACCTGAGAGTTGCTAACGAGCAAAACGCTCCTCATATTGTTCACCGCGCTTTGCGGCGTCAGCTGGTCAATTCCCGTCAAGGAACGGCCAGTGCTAAGACCCGCTCTGAAGTGAGTGGTGGTGGTCGTAAGCCTTGGCGGCAGAAGGGAACTGGTCGGGCTCGCGCTGGCTCCAGCCGTTCCCCGCTATGGCGGGGTGGCGGGGTGATTTTTGGACCAAAGCCACGGGACTTCGAAGTCAAGATGAATCGCAAAGAGCGTCGTCTTGCCTTACGGACGGCCTTGCAAAGTCGGGTCCAAGATTTGATTGTGGTCGAAGATTTTAACGATCAGCTTCCCCGCCCTAAAACCAGAGACCTGGTTAGTGCCTTAACTCGATGGGGCATTGGTTTAGAGGACAAGGTCCTCCTAATCACTGCCGAGAAGCAGGAAAATACCTATTTATCGGCTCGCAACATCGGCAATCTAAAGCTGATCCTGGCAACGAACCTCAACGTTTATGACCTGCTGGCCGCTGACCGCATCGTCATAACCGCCCCGGCCCTTGAGAAGATTCAGGAGGTTTACAGTGACAGCTGAATTTGATCCCCGGCGTTTAGCTGATCTAGTACGCCGTCCCCTTGTAACTGAGAAGGCAACCATTGTTTTAGGTGACAACAAGTACACCTTTGAGGTTGCCCCCAATGCGACTAAGCCTGAAATTAAGGCAGCGATCGAAGACCTATTTGACGTCAAGGTAGTAAAGGTCAACACTCAGAACCCACCCGCGAAAAAGCGACGGGTTGGCAAATTTGCCGGGGAGCGCCCTCATTACAAGCGGGCTGTTGTCACTCTGGCAGAAGGAGACAAGATTACGCTCTTCCCGGAAGTGTAAGTAAACCTGAACCGAGATTAAAGTTATGGGAATTCGTGCCTACAGACCTTACACTCCAGGAACGCGTCAGCGCACCGATTCTGATTTCGCGGAAATTACGCGTTCAGAACCTGAAAAATCATTAGTTAAATTCAAACACAACCCGAAGGGCCGCAATAACCGAGGGGTAATTACCAGTCGCCGTCGCGGTGGTGGTCATAAGCGTCTCTATCGTGAGATTGATTTCCGTCGGGATAAACGTAACGTCCCTGCTCGGGTCGCAGCGATTGAATATGATCCCAATCGCAATGCTCGTATCGCACTGCTGTTTTATACAGATGGTGAGAAACGATACATTCTGCATCCTCGGGATCTTAAAGTCGGGGCCATAGTCACGGCAGGTGAAGCCGCGCCGATTGAGACTGGCAACGCTTTGCCGCTAAGCAATATTCCACTGGGTACCGGGGTCCATAACGTTGAGTTAGTCCCTGGCAAAGGTGGTCAGATTGTTCGCGCTGCAGGCGCTACCGCTCAAATCGTTGCTAAGGAAGGCAACTTTGTCACCTTAAAGCTTCCCTCTGGCGAAGTGCGGATGATTCGTCGCGACTGCTACGCCACTATTGGTCAGGTAGGCAACACAGAACATAGCAACCTCAGCACCGGCAAAGCTGGCCGTAACCGTTGGCGTGGACGCCGTCCTAAGGTGCGAGGCGTGGTGATGAACCCGGTTGATCACCCCCATGGTGGTGGTGAGGGTCGTGCTCCAATTGGCCGCAGCACCCCTGTAACCCCTTGGGGTAAGCCAACCTTAGGCTACAAAACCCGTAAAAAGAACAAGCAAAGTGACTCTCTTATTGTCCGCCGTCGTCGTCGTGGTTCTCGGCGCGGTAAGGGTGGACGGAACACCTAACGGTTATTCCCATCTTGCTTTGGCTCCAGCTAAACCCATTCAGAGTCAGCACTTATGCCCCGTTCACTGAAAAAAGGTCCCTTCGTTGCTGACCATCTACTGAGTAAAATCGAGGCCCTCAATGTGAAGGGTGAGAAGCAGGTCATCAAAACCTGGTCACGAGCTTCTACGATTCTGCCCCAGATGATCGGTCATACGATTGCTGTTCACAACGGTAAGCAGCACGTTCCAGTCTATGTGAGTGAGCAGATGGTGGGCCACAAGCTAGGTGAGTTTGCCCCCACTCGCACATTCCGAGGTCACGCCAAGAGCGGTGACAAGAAGGCCCGTCGTTAAGGCCTTATCCAAACGAGATTTTGCAGGACTTGAAACTATGGCCGCTGAAGCTGTAACCGAAGTAAAGGCAATTGCCCGCTACATCCGCATGTCTCCCCATAAGGTGCGTCGGGTTCTCGATCAGATTCGGGGCCGTAGCTACCGGGAAGCTCTCATCATTCTAGAGTTCATGCCCTATCGGGCTTGTGAGCCAATTCTCAAGGTCCTGCGCAGTGCAGTCGCTAACGCAGAGCATAACAATGGCATGGACCCTGCAACTCTGGTCGTTTCGACTGCCTTCTCCGATGGAGGACCGTCGTTGAAGCGTTTTCGCCCTCGGGCTCAGGGTCGCGCTTACCAAATCCGCAAACCTACCTGCACCATCACCGTTGCTGTTCGGTCTATGACCGAGGTCGAAGCGGCTAAGGCCAGCTAAGCCCATCTCTTGATTGCCGCACTTTTTGGACTTACCCATGGGACAGAAAATCAACCCAACCGGTCTTCGTCTTGGGATCACCCAATCCCACCGTTCCCGCTGGTTCGCTGAGCC
The DNA here is from genome assembly GCF_014696065.1 of Leptolyngbya sp. FACHB-261. NCBI lineage: Bacteria > Bacillati > Cyanobacteriota > Cyanophyceae > Leptolyngbyales > Leptolyngbyaceae > Leptolyngbya > Leptolyngbya sp. FACHB-261. The sequence continues at coordinate 15,453 of NZ_JACJPL010000036.1, forward strand.
AAAGCGCTACCCGGAACTGGTGCAGGAGGATTTCAAGATCCGGAAGTACATTAACAAAGTTCTCGATAACGCTGGTGTCTCTGAGATTTACATCGAGCGCAAAGCTGATCAAATCGCCCTGGAGATCCGGACTGCCCGACCGGGTGTTGTGGTTGGTCGAGGCGGTAAGGGGATTGAAGATCTGCGTAATGGTTTGCGCAAAGAGCTAGGCAGTGGTGAGCGTCAGATCCAGGTCAACGTTGTTGAAGTGGCCCGGGTCGATGCCGAAGCTCCTTTGATTGCAGAATACATTGCTCAACAGCTAGAGCGTCGGGTCTCATTCCGTCGCGTGGTACGCCAAGCTATTCAACGTGCTCAGCGGGCTGGTATCCAAGGCATCAAGATTCAAGTCGGTGGGCGTCTTAACGGGGCTGAAATTGCACGCTCTGAGGCAACTCGTGAGGGTAGTGTCCCCCTACATACTCTGAGAGCAGATATTGACTACGCCTACAAGAGTGCTCGAACCATCTATGGAGTACTCGGCGTTAAGGTTTGGATTTTCAAAGGCGAGATTCTGCCCAGCCAGGAGCAGCAACCAGATACCGCCAATGCTCAGCAGCCTCGCCGTCGTCCAGGGGGACAGCGCCGTCGCCCGCAGTTTGAAGATCGCTCAGGTGCCAGCGATAGCTGACCCCACGCTTGACACTCCATAGGATCAGCCATGCTCAGTCCCAGACGTACTAAATTCCGCAAGCAACAGCGAGGTCGCATGGGTGGCCTCGCAACCCGCGGCAACGACCTTAACTTTGGTGAATTTGCTCTCCAAGCCTTGGAGCCTGCCTGGATTACGTCACGCCAAATCGAGGCAGGGCGACGGGCCATGACTCGCTATATCCGTAGAGGCGGCAAGATCTGGATCCGCATTTTTCCAGATAAGCCTGTCACTATGCGTCCTGCTGAAACTCGGATGGGCTCTGGTAAAGGGGCACCTGAGTTTTGGGTAGCTGTTGTGAAACCAGGTCGGATTTTATTTGAAATTGGCGGTGTAAGTGAAGAGATCGCACGCGAAGCGATGCGACTAGCTGCCTTTAAGATGCCGATCAAGACCAAGTTCATCATGCGACAGAAGGTCGAGGGAGAAGAGTAAATGGCCCTTTCCACGATTAAAGAAGCCAGAGACCTCTCCGATGGTGAACTGGCAGAGCAAATCATCGCCGTCAAAAAAGAGCTGTTTCAGCTGCGCTTCCAGAAGGCAACTCGAAAACTGGAAAAGTCTCATTTGTTTAAGCACGCGCGGCACCGGCTAGCTCAATTGATGACCGTAGAAAATGAGCGAGCGAAGGCCGCTGCTAAGGAGTAATCGACAATGGCAGTTAAGGAAACAGTTGGCCTAGTGGTCAGCGACAAAATGGATAAAACCGTGGTGGTAGCGGTCGAGAACCGATCTTCCCATCCTAAGTACGGCAAGATTGTCGTTTACACCAAGCGGTTCAAAGCCCACGACGAGAAGAACGAGTGCAAGGCTGGCGACCGGGTCCGCATCCGAGAAACCCGTCCTTTAAGTCGCACCAAACGTTGGGAAGTTGCTGATATCCTCAGTCGGGCTCAAAAGGTTTAGGAGAACGCCATGATTCAGCAGGAAACCTATCTCAACGTGGCGGATAACAGCGGAGCTCGTAAGCTCATGTGTATTCGTGTGCTAGGTGGGGGTAATCGACGTTACGGTGGCGTCGGCGATGTAATCATTGCCGTTGTCAAGGATGCGACCCCCAACATGCCGGTCAAAAAATCTGATGTAGTCCGAGCGGTCATCGTCCGTACTAGAAAGGCACTGCGTCGAGACAGTGGCATGAGCATTCACTTCGACGACAACGCAGCTGTAATCATCAACCAAGACGGCAACCCTCGAGGCACTCGCGTATTTGGCCCAGTCGCCCGCGAACTACGAGACAAGAACTTCACTAAAATCGTCTCCTTGGCTCCGGAGGTGCTTTAAAGATGGCTAACCGTAAACCTAAGCTTAACGACAACGGTAAAGTTATTCGTTACCAGGTACATGTCAAGAAGGGCGATACCGTACAGGTCATTGCTGGTAAGGATAAGGGCAAAGTTGGTGAAATTCTAACCGTGCTCCCCAAAATTGGCAAAGTAACTGTTAAGGGTGTCAACGTCAAAACCAAGCATGTTAAGCCTCAGGCAGAAGGGGAATCTGGCCAGATCACCACTTTTGAGGGGCCAATTCATAGCTCTAACGTAATGCTCTACTCCAAGAAGCAAAACGTAGCTAGCCGAGTAGGTTACACCTTTACAGAAGACGGACGTAAGGTACGGATTCTTAAAAAGACTGGCGAGATTATTGACTAAATTCACCCTGACCCAGCCCAGGGAACTACAGGAGTTTCAGACCATGCCCGATCGGTTCAAGGCTTTGTACCAGGACAAAGTTGTCCCTAAACTCGTTGATGAGTTTAAGTACAAAAATATCATGCAAGTTCCCAAGCTTGACAAGGTTGTTGTCAACCGAGGCATGGGAGAAGCTGCTCAAAATGCTAAGTCCTTAGAGGCGTCATTGGCAGAAATTGCAACTATTACAGGTCAAAAGCCGGTAGTTACCCGTGCAAAAAAAGCTATTGCTGGCTTCAAAATTCGCCAGGGTATGCCAGTTGGTATTATGGTTACCCTGCGCCAAGAACGGATGTATGCATTCCTCGATCGTTTGATCAATTTAGCCCTGCCGCGTATTCGGGATTTTCGAGGCGTCAGCGCTAAAAGCTTTGATGGACGCGGTAACTACACCCTAGGCATCCGTGAACAGCTCATTTTTCCCGAAATTGAGTATGACCGCATTGATGCCATTCGGGGCATGGACATTTCGATCATCACTACAGCAAATACGGACGAGGAAGGCCGCGCCCTACTCAGGGAAATGGGAATGCCTTTCCGAGAGAGTTAGGACTGGTCGCGGTTAATAAGGAGAGAACTATGGCGGCGAACGACACCATTTCGGATATGCTGACGCGGATCCGGAACGCGACTCTTGCGAAGCACCCGACCACTAACATCCCGGCCACTCGCATGACTTTGAGTATTGCTCGGGTTCTGCAGGAAGAAGGCTTTATTCAGCAATTTGAGGAAGTCGGCGAAGGTGTGAACCGGAAGCTGGTGGTCTCGCTGAAATACAGAGGCAAGACTCGCAAACCGATCATCACAGCGCTCAAGCGAGTCAGCCGACCGGGACTTCGGGTTTATTCCAACCACAAAGACTTACCTCGGGTTCTAGGAGGTATTGGCATTGCCATTATCTCGACTTCTCGAGGCATTATGACAGACCGCGAAGCCAGAAAAGAAGGCATTGGCGGCGAAGTCCTCTGCTACATCTGGTAATCGAGCAACAGGAGAATTACCATGTCCCGGATTGGCAAGCGTCCGATTCCGATTCCTAACAAAGTAACTGTGACTGTGGACGGTCAAAAAGTGACGGTCAACGGTCCCAGTGGAGAACTTAGCCAAGTTCTGCCTGATGAGGTTAGTGTAGAGCAGCAGGATGGCACACTGGTTGTCACCCGTCGAGATGACTCTCGCCCAGCCCGTGAGCGACACGGTCTTGCTCGCACTCTGGTTGCCAATATGGTTACTGGAGTGACCGAGGGCTTCAAAAAAGACATGAAGATTGCGGGTGTTGGCTATCGCCTGCAAGTGGTAGGTAGCAAATTAACGATCACTGCTGGCTACAGTCATCCAATCGAGATTGAGTTGCCCAAGGGTGTAACCATTGATGTTGACCAAAGAGCAACTCCAATAGGTAACACTAAGAATCAACAAGGCTTCAACTTCAGTGTCAAGGGGATTGACAAGCAGGCCGTAGGCGATATTGCTGCTGAAATCCGTGCTGTTCGACCTCTGGAGCCTTACAAGGGCAAAGGCATCCGTTATGCCTATGAAATACTGCGCCTGAAGGCTGGTAAGGCAGGGAAGAAGTAACTTATGAAAGTCAGTCGCAAACAAGCAGCTCGCAGCAGGCACGTTCGTATCCGTCGCAAGGTTTTTGGTACTGCTGAGCGTCCCCGTCTGGCAGTGTTTCGCTCAAACCAACACATTTATGCCCAGCTGATCGATGATGTTGCTCAGCGCACTTTGGCAGCGGCCTCGACTGTAGAGTCTGATTTACGCCAAGCTCTAGAGTCTACCGCAACCTGTGAAGCTTCCACCCGAATTGGCGCTCTCATTGCTGAGCGGGCGAAAGCTCAAGGGATCGAACAAGTTGTGTTTGACCGCGGCGGTAATCTCTACCATGGCCGCGTGAAAGCTCTGGCTGATGCTGCCCGTGAGGCCGGATTGAACTTCTAACGTAGAACCGAACATCCAGGAGAAGCAGGTATGGCACAACGAGATAGAGGCAATCGCGGCGGCGGTACTGGTCCTGGGGGTGGTAGCGACCGCGACAGTGATCGTAGCAATGACCGTGGTGGACGTCGCGGTGGGCGTAACAGCGAGCGTGATCGTAACCGCAATAATGAGGAGAAGTCCGAGTGGCAGGAACGTGTAGTCCAAATTCGACGCGTTACCAAGGTTGTTAAGGGCGGTAAAAAGCTCAGCTTCCGAGCCATTGTCATTGTGGGTAACGAGAAGGGCCAAGTCGGGGTTGGGGTTGGTAAAGCCAGTGATGTAATTGGCGCAGTTAAAAAGGGCGTTGCCGATGGCAAAAAGCATCTAATTGAGGTGCCTCTCACTCGCACCAGCTCCGTGCCTCACCCTGCTACTGGTGAAGGCGGAGGAGCTAAAGTCATGATCCGTCCAGCTGCTCCAGGGACCGGGGTAATTGCAGGTGGTGCTGTACGTACAGTGCTGGAATTGGCTGGTGTCCGCAATATTTTAGCCAAGCAACTAGGCTCTGATAACCCTTTAAACAACGCTAGAGCTGCTGTCACAGCTCTGTCCTCTCTGCGAACCTTGGCTGGTGTCGCTGAAGAGCGTGGTATTGCCGTTGAGCGGCTCTACAGCAAGTGAACACAAACGACGAGCAAGATTGATTGACACGCTATGAGACTATCTGACGCGGTTCCTAATCCCAAATCCAAACATCGTCGCCGTCGTGTGGCTCGTGGTATTGCTGCAGGTCAAGGTGCTAGTGCTGGTCTCGGTATGCGCGGCCAGAAAGCCCGTTCTGGTAGTGGTACCCGTCCCGGCTTTGAAGGTGGTCAAATGCCACTGTACCGCCGCTTGCCGAAGCTCAAGCATTTTACGGTTATCAACCGGCAGCAGTACACTACGATCAACGTTAGCAAGTTGAGCGTCTTGGCCTCGGGTACAGAAGTAACGCTTCAATCATTAATCGAGGCGGGCATTGTTACCACTGATGATGGTCCGCTCAAAATTCTGGGAGACGGTGACCTAAGTGTTGCCTTAAATGTTCATGCTGCTGCTTTCACAAGCAGCGCACGAGCCAAGATTGAGGCAGCGGGTGGTAGTTACACCCTGATCAGTTAAGGCTAAGTAGAAGCTTTGAGCAGTAGTTAGCGAGGAGCCAACGGTTATGGTGGTCAGTCGGGGCAAAGCGCCCAGTGCTCAGGAGACTTTTGCACAAATGGCCCAAGCAGCTGGTCTGCGGGGCCGTTTGTTTCTGACAATTGGGATGCTGATCTTGGTGCGTCTAGGCATCTTTATTCCAGTACCTGGTATTGACCGGCAACGTTTTGCAGCAGAGATTGCCAGCAATCCAGTCGTTGGTTTCCTGGATATTTTCTCTGGAGGCGGCCTATCGGCTCTCGGGGTATTTGCTCTAGGAATCCTGCCCTACATCAACGCTTCAATTATTCTGCAGTTATTAACGGCAGCAGTCCCTGCTCTAGAGGATTTGCAGAAGAATGAGGGTGAGGCCGGGCGACGCAAAATCTCCCAAATCACTCGGTACGTAGCTTTAGTTTGGGCTGTAATCCAGAGCATCGGTATATGTTTCTGGGTGCAGAAATATGCTGAAAGCAGTGGACCTCTGTTTTTCTGGAACACAACTCTAGCTCTCACCGCTGGCTCGATGTTCGTAATGTGGGTAGGCGAGCTGATTACCGAGAGGGGGGTTGGCAACGGTGCTTCTCTGCTCATTTTTATTAGTATTGTTTCAGGCTTACCCAAGTCTCTAGGTCAGACCTTCCAGCTAGCAAAGAATGACAGCTCCTTGGTGGGGGGTGTAGTTATTCTGATGCTTGTCTTCCTAGCCATGATTGTTGGGATTGTTTTTGTTCAGGAAGGAACCCGTCGGATCCCGATTATTTCGGCCAGGCGTCAGGTTGGTCGCCGTCTTTACCGAGAGCAAACGAGCTATCTGCCTCTGCGCTTGAATTCGGGCGGTGTCATGCCTATTATCTTTGCCTCCTCTTTTCTTGTATTGCCAGCTTTTCTAGCCAATTCGACCCGTAATCCCCTGTTAGCTCGCATTGCAGAGGATTACTTACGGCCTAATAGTTGGTTCTATGTAGGGCTGTATTTGGTGTTGATTTTGGCCTTTAGCTACTTTTACTCTTCGCTAGTAATTAACCCGGTTGACCTATCTCAAAACCTTAAGAAGATGGGAGCTAGTGTTCCTGGGATTCGCCCGGGCAAGAACACCACTGAGTATATTGAGCGGGTTCTCAATCGTCTCACTCTGTTGGGTGCAGTCTTCCTAGGGGCAGTTGCAGTCATTCCAACTGTTGTTGAACGGGCTACCAACATCACAACCTTTCAGGGAATTGGTGCAACGTCGCTACTAATCCTGGTAGGCGTTGCGATTGACACTGCAAAGCAGATTCAAACCTATGTGATTTCTCAGCGCTACGAAGGAATGGTGAAGCAGTAGTGACTAGGCTGATTTTTTTGGGAGCACCTGGTGTTGGTAAGGGAACTCAAGCCAGCCGTCTTGCGCAAAAAGTTGGGGTACCTCATATCTCAACAGGTGACCTCTTGAGAACAGCTGTTAGCCAGCAAACTCCTTTAGGAAGTAAGGCAAAGGCTTACATGGATCAGGGTCAGCTCGTCCCTGACGAGCTAGTGGTATCCCTGATTGAGGAGCGCATCCAGGAACCAGGTGCCCAGATAGGCTGGATTCTAGATGGTTTTCCCCGAAATGTCGCTCAGGCGAACGTCTTGGAGCAGCTGCTAGACCGTATGCGGCAACACGGCAAGCAGGTTATCAATCTAGATGTGCCAGTAGATGTCATCGTTCAACGTTTGCTTGAACGAGGTCGAGCGGATGACACTGAAGAGGTTATACGCAATCGCTTGAGCGTATATCAGTCACAGACAACTCCCCTTCTTGAGTTTTACAAGACGCGGGACCAGCTTGAGACTATCAATGGCAACGCATCGGTCGAGGAGGTTGAGGCTTCGTTGTGGCAGGCTATTCAGGCACAACCTGAACCCTAGGGTCTCGATATTGTTACCCTAGATGTATAAGGAAGTTTCCTAAAAGACTTTGTGCGCGAGTAGTAAGGAGTAGATGGTTGGCTAAGCAAGATGTGATCGAGATGGAGGGGGTGGTTACGGAGTCCCTGCCTAATGCTATGTTCCGGGTTGATTTGGATAATGGCTTTAATGTGCTTGCGCACATTTCGGGCAAAATCCGCCGTAACTACATCAAGATTTTGCCAGGTGACAGAGTTAAGGTTGAACTGACTCCTTATGATCTCACCAAGGGACGCATTACCTACCGTCTACGCAAAAAGTAATTAGGGATTCTTGACTTATCCCTCGCATTTTTGTATACTATTGTTTTTGCAGTATTGCCGGGAAAGGCATGAAGGTACGAGCTTCGGTCAAGAAAATCTGTGAGAAGTGCCGTGTTATCCGTCGACACGGTCGGGTTATGGTCATCTGTTCCAATCCAAAGCACAAGCAGCGGCAGGGCTAAGCGGCTGGATCGGGATGGCTCCTTCGCTGGTTGAAAACAACCATAGCGCTAGAACTAGAGAATCGACAAGGGACAAAGAGTAGGGAGAGCGGAAGTGGCACGGATTGCAGGGGTAGACCTCCCCAGGGACAAACGAGTAGAGATCGGGCTTACCTACATTTACGGTATTGGTTTAACCCGATCTCAGCAGATTCTAGCCGCTACGGGTGTTAGCCCGGATACGCGGGTGAAAGACCTTTCAGACACTGATGTCTCTGCTCTGCGAGCAGAACTTGAGGCGAATTACCAGGTTGAAGGTGACCTGCGGCGTCTTGAGGGCATGAACATCAAACGGTTGATGGACATTGGTACTTACCGAGGTCGGCGCCATCGGCTGGGATTGCCTGTCAGGGGACAACGCACTCGTACTAATGCTCGTACTCGACGAGGAGGTCGTCGGACCGTTGCAGGTAAGAAGAAGGCTCCAGGTAAGAAGTAGTCATTTCTTCGGTCTGCTCCTCAGTACACAAACCTGGAACGCCCAGGTTTTTTGGCGTGAAAGTTTCAAGTTTAGAATTGCTAGGATATTGACTTTATGGCAACTCGACAGCCTACTCGTCGTACGGGTCCCCGCAAGCCCAAGCGAAACGTGCCTAATGGGGTGGCCTATATTCAGTCCACCTTCAACAACACTATCGTAACCATTGCCGATGTGAGTGGCGATGTAATCTCTTGGGCATCAGCAGGCTCTAGTGGTTTCAAGGGCGCAAAGAAAGGTACTCCCTTTGCTGCACAAACAGCTGCTGAAGGTGCTGCTCGTCGAGCTATCGATCAGGGTATGCGCCAGGTTGAGGTTATGGTCAATGGGCCTGGCTCTGGTCGGGAAACGGCTATCCGAGCACTCCAAGCAGCTGGCTTAGAAATAACCCTGATTCGCGATGTAACTCCAATCCCTCACAATGGCTGCCGGCCTCCCAAGCGTCGTCGGGTTTAGCTTTTCTCTACCGAGGATGGTTTTGGTATCCATCCTCTAGGAGGGCTAGAGAACACTGTAAGGCACTGGAAAGAGGGAACTCATATGGCACAATTTCAGATTGAATGCGTTGAATCTCGTACAGAGAAGAACTATAGCCAGTACAGCCAGTTCGTTCTGGGGCCATTAGATCGTGGGCAGGGGGTGACCGTCGGCAACGCACTCAGACGGGTGTTACTCTCAAACCTAGAGGGATCTTCGATCACTGCGGTTCGTCTTGCCGGAGTGAGCCACGAATTTGCTACGGTTCCAGGGGTAAGAGAGGATGTTTTAGATATCCTGCTCAACATGAAAGAGGTTGTGCTGAAGAGCTATGCTTCAGACCCTCAGATTGGCAGATTATTAGTTCAGGGGCCAACAACAGTTACAGCTGCTCACTTTGAACTGCCGACTGGGGTCGAGGTTATTGATCCGAATCAGTACATTGCGACTGTTTCGCCCAATGCCACCCTGGAGATGGAGTTCAAGATAGAGCGTGGGAAAGGCTATCGCTCTGTCGACCGAAGCCGGGATGACGGCACAGCTGTAGATTTTCTTCAAATTGATGCGGTTTTCATGCCGGTCATCAAGGTCAGCTACACAGTGGAAGAAGCCAGAATTGGCGGCCTTACTGAAAAGGATCGGCTGATTATGGATGTTTGGACTAATGGTAGTCTGACTCCTCAAGAATCTCTGAGTCAGGCTGCTCATATTCTGGTGAACCTGTTCAGCCCACTGCAAAACATTGTTATTGAACCAACTGATCTTGATGATGGCAGCGGTTCTAGTGGTGAGCAGAATCAAATCCCCATCGAAGAGCTTCAACTGTCAGTTCGGGCTTACAACTGCCTGAAGCGTGCTCAAATCAACTCAGTGGCTGACTTATTGGATTACACCGAAGAAGATTTACTAGAGATCAAAAACTTTGGCCAGAAATCCGCTGAAGAAGTTATTGAGGCATTACAGAAGCATCTAGGCATCACCCTGCCTCAGGAAAAGCCTTCTAAGAACGGTTAGATGCCCAAGGCAGGCTAACCGTATTTCGTTTGCATCTGAATCTAAGAGGTTAGTGAGAAAAACCGATCATGCGTCACCGTTGCCGTGTTCCGCAATTGAGCCTGCCTGCCGATCAACGTAAAGCGTTGATGCGGGCTCTTACAACTGAGTTGATCCGTAATGGTCGAATCACTACAACTAAGGCCCGTGCCAAGGCGATTCGGTCTGAAGCTGAGAAAATGATTGCCCTGGCCAAGGATGGCTCTCTTGCTGCCCGTCGTCAAGCTATCGGCTATCTGTATGACAAACAGCTAGTTCACGCCTTGTTCGAGCAGGTGGGTGATCGGTATGGTGGTCGGCAAGGAGGCTATACCCGTATTCTGCGTACGGTTAGCCGTCGAGGGGATAACGCTCAGATGGCAATTATTGAGCTGGTCTAACGATTGGATTCAGCTATGACCTCAGTTGTTGCTAGTCAGCCTCAGCGCGTTGCCCTTCTCCTCCAGTACCGGGGGGAAGGCTTCCATGGCTGGCAACGGCAACCCCGCGAGCGTAGTGTCCAGCAGGATGTTGAAGATACGTTGGCAAAAGTCCTGGGGCAACCTGTGATTTTACATGGTGCTGGTAGAACAGACACAGGAGTCCATGCCGCGGGTCAGGTTGCTCACTTTACTGCTGTCACCCGGATCCCAGGCAATCGATGGGCAAGCGTACTCAACACTCGTTTGCCGGAAGACATCTTGGTTCGGGCCTCAGCTCCAGTTGGTCTTGACTGGCACGCTCGCTTTTCAGCTAGCTGGCGTCGCTACCGCTACACCCTTTATACCGATCCGGTTCCCAACCTGTTCGTCAGTCCTTGGGTCTGGCACCACTATCACAAAACCCTGGATGTGATAGCGATACGGGTTGCTCTAGAGGAATTGCTAGGATACCACCATCTGAGCGCTTTCCGGCGCAGTGGATCTAGTCGCCCCCACTCCTGGGTAGATATTCAAAAAGTCCACTGCCAACAAGAAGGACCATTCATCCACATTGAAGTTCAAGCCAGCGGTTTTCTATATGGCATGATGCGCCTTCTGGTTGGCTTGCTTGTAGAGCTAGGCCGTGGCAACTTGAGCTCAGAAGACTTTAGGCGCATTTGGCGAGAAGAGCGCAAGTCAGAAGTTAAGTATGCCGCTCCTGCCCGAGGTTTGTGCCTGCTCAGTGTAGGGTATCCTGAAAATCCCTTCGCGTCGGATGTGGTAGAGGGCGCGATGCCTAAGCCAACCTTTGCTGCCTAAATGGCAATTTGCTGCCATTACTGTTTCTGAACTGTAGATCCAAGATCATGGAAAAAACTCACGTCCCTTCTGTTGCCTCACTCGATCGTCGTTGGTACCTCGTAGATGCCGAGGGACAACGTTTAGGGCGCCTCGCTAGTGAGGTCGCTCAGGTGTTGCGAGGCAAAAATAAGCCGACTTTCACACCTCACATGGATACGGGTGACTTTGTTGTGATTGTCAATGCTGAGAAGATTGTTGTCACTGGGAAAAAGCGGGAGCAAAAGGTCTACCGCAGACATTCTGGGCGTCCTGGTGGTATGAAGACTGAGACTTTTAGCAAGCTTCAGGCGCGGATGCCAGAACGCATCATTGAACAGGCTGTGAAGGGTATGCTGCCGAAGAATAGCTTAGGGCGCCAGCTCTTTACTAAGCTCAAGGTTTACGCAGGCAACGACCATCCCCATCAGGCCCAGAGACCTGAACCTTTAGTGCTGAACACGATTCCTGGAAGTGAAGGCTAACTATGCAAGCAACTGAATCTCCCGTTCGCGCCCAGCAAGATGGCAAAGCTGTGTACCTTGGTACAGGCCGTCGTAAAACTGCTGTTGCCCGGGTTCGTCTGGTACCAGGCACCGGTACACTCCAAATTAATGGTCATCCTGGTGATCTGTATCTGCAATTTATTCCTGAGCGTCTAATCAGTGCCAAGGCTCCTTTAGAAACCTTGGGTTTAGAAGCAGAGTACGACGTGTTGGTCAACGTCCACGGTGGTGGCCTATCTGCTCAAGCAGATGCAATTCGCCTAGGTGTTGCCCGTGCGCTGTGCCAGCTTGATCCCGAGAATCGTAAGCCCCTGAAGATTGAGGGGTATCTAACCCGCGACCCACGAGCCAAAGAGCGTAAGAAATACGGTCTGCGTAAAGCTCGTAAGGCTCCTCAATACTCCAAGCGTTAACCCTTATCACGTTTTAAAATCATGGCTAAACCAGAAATTCATCCCACTTGGTACCCTGAAGCCAAGGTTTACTGCAACGGTGAAGTAGTGATGACCGTCGGTTCTACTAAGCCGGAGCTTCACGTAGATGTCTGGTCAGGGAACCATCCCTACTTTACGGGCACCCAAAAGATCATTGACACCGAAGGTCGGGTCGAACGCTTTCTCCGCAAATACGGCATGCTGGAGGAAGGCGCCGACCAGCAAGACGGCAACCAGAAAAAGAAATAGTAGCCGTTGGTTGCTAGGCCGTCTGAATCTAACTTGTCTCCCTGTCTTTCTTTATGGCCGCTCCCTACCTGGTTGAAAAACTGAAAACCGTTGAGCAGACCTTCAACGAACTGACGCGTCGGATGGCCGATCCTGACGTGGCTACCGACCCGTCAGAATTTCAACGTATTGCCATGGCACGTTCCTCTTTAGAGGAAACGGTCCAGACTTTTGTGGAGTGGCGCTCAGTTCAGGATGAGTTAGAGGAAGCAAGGCTGATCCTGAAGGAGACAAGTGACCCAGAGTTGCAGGGCATGGCAACCTCAGAAGTCGAATCTCTCTCCCAACGATTGGGGTTCTTGGAGGATCAACTCAAGCTCCTGCTGCTACCTCGCGATCCTAATGATGATAAAAACATCATGCTGGAAATTCGTGCAGGTACAGGAGGAGATGAGGCTGCCATTTGGGCAGGGGATCTATTGCGCCTTTACTCCCGCTATGCCGAGCGCAAAGGTTGGCGAGTCAAGCTAGTAAGTGAGTCCGTCGCTGATCTCGGTGGTTTCCGGGAAGTGGTGCTGGAGATTCAGGGAGATCGGGTCTACAGCCAACTCAAGTTTGAAGCAGGAGTACACCGGGTGCAGCGTGTGCCCGCGACCGAAGCTCAGGGTCGTGTTCATACATCCACCGCTACAGTTGCAGTGATGCCTGAAGTGGATGAGGTTGAAATTTACATTGACCCCAAAGACATTGAAATGACTACTGCCCGGTCTGGGGGAGCGGGTGGTCAAAATGTCAACAAGGTAGAGACTGCAGTGGATCTAATCCACAAGCCTACTGGCATTCGCATTTTTTGTACTGAAGAACGCTCACAGCTTCAGAACAAGGAGCGAGCCATGCAAATTTTGCGTGCCAAACTCTACGAGATGGAGCTGCGTAAACAGCAGGAAGAGATTTCCTCGGCTCGTCGTGGACAAATTGGCAGCGGCTCTCGCTCAGAAAAAATTCGTACTTACAACTACAAAGATAACCGCCTAACCGACCACCGCTTGAACCAGAACTTCCCTCTAAACTCCGTTTTGGAGGGTGGCATTGATGATGTAGTTCAAGCTTGTATTGCTCAGGACCAGAGAGAGCGTCTGCAAGAGCTAGCTGAGTCCGGCCCTGAAGCAGCAACAGTTTAAGGACATCTACTTCTAGAAATCTAGAAGCGAAGGCCGACGCCTGTTTGCAGGGATATAGCTGCGCCGCCATCATTACGGTAAGCGTCTAGGGCGAAAATGGCGTTACCAAACAGGACTAGGTTGCTGTTTGGTAAGGAATAGTCAATTCCGGGTTGAATGGCAAAGCTGTTCTTGTTGCCCAGAGGGGAAGCGATGTCGCCATCAGATAAGGATGCGCCAACGCCGACATAAGCATCAGCATTCCAGCTTAAGGGGAAATCGTAGGAAACAGTCGGCACAATCGCTGTGTTACGGCCGATCAATACCTGTGTGCGTAGGGAAATGGGGATCTGGAGAAAGCGATAGCGAGCCGTAACCAAGCCGTAAGTTGCGTTGTCCTCCGCTCCGCCCTCACCACTAGTAACTCCAAAGGCAGCACCTCCACCGATGTAACTACCGTAGGCTGCCTGTGCCTGAGCAGGTTGGGAGATAGCTGTGACTCCAAGTGCTATTAAAGTGCTGCCCAAGAATACTGGACAGAGTGGCTGGTGCAAAATTCTGTGAACTTGGTGCATAAACCTTACCCAAATTAGCTGACATTAGGCTTACCAGTAGTCAAAGCGCAAGCGCAAAAAACTTATCAACTTAACTTTGGATACAGTAGCGCATAAGCTCCCCCGTACGCCAGAAGTAGGGGATTTTGACTACTCTAAGCTGCCTTAGACACCAAGGATGCGGTGGTATCTTTCATTGCTCAGAGCAAGAACATTGATAGCCGACATTGGTGAGTGCGCCAGATCACTGAGGGGTCTGATCGCGTCGAAAGAACAGTTGGTAGACCAGATAAAGTCCACCCAATAGTAGGGCAAGCGAAACTGCCTGGGTTACTAGCTTCAGAAGAGCCCCTAGAACCATTAACCCAGCCACGACACCGCCCAAAGCAACGACGGTGCGAGCGCCGCCGCTTAGGCCATTAAACCATTGCCCTAGCTTCTGAATGCTGAACTTGCTAGAAGCTGAGGATCTGCTAGAAGCTGAGGGAGATGGGGTTTGTGACTGCGCTTGCAAAGAGGATTGAGGGGTTTGTGGCAGTTCGGCTTCAAGCTGGCGGAGGCGTTCCTGCAATTTTGGGTCGTTAAAATCACTCATAATTTCTGGATGTTGGAGGGACTGGATCCTGTGTGGCTGAAGATAGCTGAAATTTGCCTAGATCTGTAGAACTGTAATTAGCCCTGTAGCCGACTCGCAATGACTGACTCCTCTATTCTGCGTGACCAGTACGCCAACCTGGTTCAACAAATTATTCAAGACACGTTGCAGGGCAAAATTCGAGCTAAGGAACAGGTCGGTGAAACTCTCAAACAACAGGTTGCTCCTGGTACCGGCGAGATCTTCGAGCGCTGCTTGAGTGATCAACTAGCAGTCGAGAACCGCCGCAAGGAGATAGAAACCGACGAGTTAGGTTTAGCTAAGGTGATGCGCAGGCTGCGAGCCCTAAACACCATAGACAGTGAATGGAAGCGAATTCAAGAGCAGCACCAAGCCAGTGATGCAGTGAATCAACAGGTTCAGAGCTTAGCAACCGCACCTGATTCCGAACTCCTGAGCAGTTTGCTGGCTACCCTCGATCCAAGTGAGGTGAATGGCCCACAAAGCCGGAAACAGCTTCGCCAGTTGGCCAAAAACCTCAAGGCTGTTCAGACAAGCTGGCCGGAGGTACGTCAGGCAGAGTTACAAGACTTAGCAGTGGGTATTGAAAGGGGTCTGCAAACTTGGGCTCGACTAGAAGACTGCTTAGTGAGCTGGGTTTATGACCAAGACCAGGCTATTGGCTTTGAAAGTACACCTGGTAGTAAGGGACCCTGGCAACTCTGGTCTAAACAGGTCACGAGTCCGTTTGTGCAAACTTTGTTTAAAACTCTAGCTACAGGCGAGGCAGGAACAACAGTTGCTCAAGCTCGGGGGCACGAGTTGGACCTAGCCGGTTGGGCTGAGTTAGCGGTGCTGCTGGTCTATCTCGAACAGGGCTTGGTCGCCTGGTTCGATCAACTGGTCTACGACTCACGCGTCGGCTCTCGGCTCTCAGTTTCTACATTCTTGATGTTCGCTGTGCTGTGGTCCCAGCTAGCCGATGGTTTCGCGCGCGCTAACTTGCTCCCACTGAGTCGGCGCTCTCAGTTTGTGAACGGTTCTTTTCGGGCCTCACTGCAAACTTTACGCACCTTTGCTGGTCGGGATTACTTTCCGTTGTACGGAGGCTTGTTTGCTTCCTTCACTGGAGCCGCGCTACGGGATGCTCTGACCTATCTCGATGAACCGCTGAAACAATCTGAAGGCAATCGTGAGAAGGGCCGCATCCTCAACCTATTAGGTTTCTCTGCTCGTGCTCAGGGTCAGTATGAGCGCTCCCATGACTTACACCAACAATCTCTGAGCTTGGCCACGAGTGTAGGAGATTTTGCTTGCCAGATCGCTAATCTCAACCACCTCAGCCGTCTCGCTCTGAGTCGGCAGGAGTATGGCAGCGCCATTCAATCCAGTCAACGTGCTCTAGTTCTGAGCCGCCAGTATGGCGACCGTCCTGGTGAAGCAAATGCTCTAGCAAATCTTGGCTACGCGGAAGTCCTCAACGCCCGTTTCCTAGAACGTTCAGAGCCTGAAACACTAGAGAGTGCGATTGCTTACCTGCAACAAGGGTTGAAGATCACAGAGCGCTTGGGAGACCGACAAATTCAAGCAATCTGCTTGAGTAGCCTGGGGCTTGCCCAGCTGGCTTTGGAGGACCCCCAGGCAGCACTCGCGTACCTAGAGGGAGGGATGCAGGCTGCACAGTTTGCTGGCGATCTCTACCTGTACAGTCTCAACCTTGCCAACTTGGGAGAGGCTTACTACCGCCTTGAGCAACCTGAAAAAGCCATCCGTTACGCGAGCTTGGGCATGTACCTACTTGAGCAGGCAGGCTCTCGAGATTGGCGGCAACCAGCTGGGCTGCTTACCGTTCTGGAAGGTAAATTGGGCATGGACCAATTTCAGGCTCTCCTAGCCCAAAATCAACCCCAAATTCAAGCCGTTATTGGCCCAGAAGGTTACGAGCATCTGAGCGTTTTGCTAGCTCAATATCAAGAGTAGCGAGACACTCTCGAAACTGTCTCTTGGAGTCCCCTAGCTCTGCTTTACCGACTCATACTGGAAACATCGGAGGTACACAACTCACAGATCTTCAAGACCTCTAGTGAGCGAGTCTGCCGAATGTCGTGACTTGAGGCAGAAAAGAAAATGAACAGATTGAAAACCGGGCTGACACTAGCACGTTGGGTAGCGGCACTGCCTTTAGCTGCCGGTCTGTTGTTAACCGGCGCTGAAGTTGCACACAGTGAGGCTTTAACGCTACGTCCTGGCTTTTCAGAGGGCACTTCAGTCTCGGGGCAATCGGGCGGAGCTGTCGCCAGCAGTGACTGCGGCTTTATCAGCCGTCAACCTAATCACACCTTGAACGTCGCTCAGGGCAGCATTCCTTACATGCGGGTCTATGTTGAGAGTTCAGGAGACACAACTTTACTCATTGAAGGACCTGACGGTCGCTACTGCTCTGATAACTACAACGGCAAGAACCCTCAGCTCACTGGCCCTTGGCCTGTGGGGACATATAGGGTGTATGTTGGTGAC
This sequence comes from Leptolyngbya sp. FACHB-261, assembly GCF_014696065.1. Classification (NCBI taxonomy): domain Bacteria; kingdom Bacillati; phylum Cyanobacteriota; class Cyanophyceae; order Leptolyngbyales; family Leptolyngbyaceae; genus Leptolyngbya; species Leptolyngbya sp. FACHB-261. The sequence continues at coordinate 32,593 of NZ_JACJPL010000036.1, forward strand.
CATCAAGGCAATAGCTCTGGTAATCCTTATCGTCTCTACTTCACTGAGTCACGCCAGCGCTAGACCTTAGTGCATTGGCTTAAATGCGCGCCAATGCAGTTGAACAAGCCTTAAAATCTAGCTTTTGAAATTGACCCAAGCCTGTATAGGGCCTGGGTCAATCTAAGTAGGATTTTTGATGTCTTTAGAAGTTTTCAGTAGGTTGATTTCAATACCAACGAGTTTGTGAAAGTGAATCTGTGAAAGGTTTCTATGTGAGCAAGTCTTTAAACGCAAGCAAATCTTGAAACAATTTAAATTGCAGTAAAAGCCTTAAGTCTGGAGTTCAGGTGACGCCCCGCTTCCCCTGCTCTTCCCCGTCTTGGAGAATCAAACAAGAGATGGAGGCCGCCCTCTGAGCTTCAGCTGGCAACTTTAGGTCAGCTGCCTAGCTCGGGTGCCCAAGGCGACTCCGACTGGCCAATCCCCCAATGTTGACGCAGGAAGTGCTGGTACAGCTTTTCCTTCATCATCATTTGCTGGTAGAGCTTGACTAGGAACTCTTGAGCTTGCTCACGGCTCATCATCTCGACCTGAGTTTCGAAAGAGCGGAGACTGAACTGCTGTTCTAGAGACAACTCGATGGGATCGTTCATGATTCACTCCGGGATGAACTGTAGGGGATTCACACTCACCGATGAATACCGGTTGGTGTAAGACTGACCTCGGTTCCAACAGCACTAGGTCTGGTGTTTAGAGGGGTCTTGTTTAGAGCCTAACCTACAAGTAGGCTTGGCCATCTACTCTACATTACAAAAGATAACAAGGAATTGACAAATTAACCGTCCTTCCTGTGGCTAATCTCTTAGAGCTTGAAGCTGTCACCTCAGGTAGATCTTGGCAGCAGGTGCATCTCACTATCGGTAGATCCGGACTTTGCTCAGCGCTGATGAGCTTTTGTTTGGGCTGCAATGAGACCTTCTCACCCTTGTCAAGACTTCGGGTAGTCCCAGTTACAAAACCTATGCGGGAGGGTTTGTTACATTGTCATCACTTTGACAGTGGGATGGCTCTGAGTGGGACCTGTTCATCTTCAGATCATCGAAGGCAATCCTCATCTGCGCTCCCTGCTTGCCTGGCACCTGCAGCAGGTCGGCTACACCGTTTACCAATCAGCTGGGATTCAGCAAGCCAAGGCTGTTTTTCAGCAACATCACCCCAGCCTAGTGATTCTGGACTCAGAATTGCCGGATGGTAACGGTTTGGAGTTTTGTAGTTGGTTGCATCGGCAGCAAAAGACACTGATTTTTGTTCTCTCAGCTCGCAATATGGAGGCAGATATCGTTGAGGGGCTCCGGGCTGGAGCTGACGATTATTTGACCAAGCCCTTCGGCATGCAGGAGTTTCTAGCTCGAGTTGAAGCGCTCTCTCGTCGCACTAAAAACACCTCGCCTCCAGCCTTCTTGGACTATGGCAATCTCAAGATTGATCTAGTTCAGCGTCGGGTTCGCTTCAATGGTGCTCTTATTGACTTGACTCCTCAAGAATTCAGCTTGCTCTATGTTCTGGCACAAGCAGCAGGGCAGGCTCTAAGCCGTACAGAATTGCTGCAACGGGCTTGGCCGGATGAGATCGACAACCCCCGTACTGTAGATACCCACATCCTGTCGTTACGCAAAAAGATTGAAACCAATCCACGTCAGCCCAGCTTGATTCAAACTGTGCGTAACGTTGGTTACTGCTTCAATCTAGAAGGGTTTAAGCAGTTTCAAGCTCGTCAAGACGGTGCTGCAAACTCAGCTCAGAACCTACGGCTAACGGATCCAAGCAGCAACAGCCAGAGCAGTACCCTCAATGGTGGACTCAATCGCAATCCAACCTACTATTCTCCCCTCACTGCTCAATCACAGCACCGCTAATCTTCAAACTCCCCCCAATCCCCTACGGCGCTAGCGTTTTCTAAACGCTCCTTTGCCCTGTTCCAGTCGATCTCAGGGGCAATAGCATTCTGAACTAACCTGCCATTTTGAAGCTCTAAAAGGTGATTACAGAACTGATGAGCCACTTCAAGCTGGTGACTCACCAAGATTACGGTCATCCCCTCATCGCAACTCAACTTCTGCAACCAATAAAGTAGTTGTTGGATTTGCCCAGCGTCTTGAGCGGAGAAAGGTTCGTCGAGCAGTAACAGACTGGGCTGGCTAACTAATGCCCGCAGCCAACTTACTCGCTGCCGTTCTCCCAAAGAAAGTTGAACTTCGGTTCTCTCCAGCAAATCTGTTTCTAAGCTCAGTCGCTCGACCCAAGTCTGTAGTTGGTGCTCACTCTCTTTGGCTGTGAGGTTGCGTAGACGCAGGGGGTAAGTAATTGCCTCGCGCACTGTCATGCCCAACAGCCGGGTCTCCTGCTGCACCAGAATGACCTGTCGTCGAACTTGAGGGATCGGTAACTGACGTAGCTCCTGACCTCCCAAATAGATTGCTCCGCTTGAGGGATCAGCCAGCCGGTTAAGTAAGCGAAGCAGTGAAGTCTTGCCAGCCCCAGAACGACCCACCAATGCCACGCGGGCACCTACTTGAACTGAACCGGAAAGGTCCTGTAAGACTGAACCATAGCGAGTGCTGAGGCTCACTTGCTCCAGACGTAGCAGCTCAGAACTCACGCCAAACTCTGTAGGTTGAGAGCTGTCCACAACACCCAAGCATCGACCAAGAGCAACAGCAGCGTACAGCCAAGCAGCACAGAATACATCCAGGGCTGTGCTAGGGGCTTGACAGCACTAGTGTCGATACCGCTACAGGCTTCAATTAGCCGTAGCATGCGAGCAAAACCTACAACTCGCATCGGTAGCAAATAGCCCTGGTCGCCTTGTTCGCTCTGCGCCACTAAATAGTACACAAGCCCCCCCTGCCCTGTAGAGCGTGGTTTCAAAGCTGTAATCGATGACCAAGCTAAACTCCAGCCAGAGCGAAACCAAGCGGGTACCCAGCCTGCGTAGGTTACCTGGATACCCACTTGATCGAGTGTGACCTGCTCACTTAAGGCGCCCAGTAGAGCTGATAGACCAATTGCCAGCCCCCCTAACAACAGCCACAGGGGCATTGGCTCTCCCTGCAGTACAGAGAATACTGGTAGCGGTAGGGTTAGAGCCACAAATAGCAGCAACAGTGTGTAGCGAATCAAGGGCGAGACCCGGAAGGTTGCAGGCAGAGAGACTGCACTTGCTTCCGGGCAGCTAGCAGGAGAAGTCATCACAGGAGAGTTGCCAGCGATATACTTCTTTACTTTAAACGCTCCAACCCTAGGACACTAGCCGTTCACCGTTGAGCATCCGAGAAGCGGCATGGAGCAGTTCTTCTTCCAGGTAGGGTTTCGTGAAGTAACCACTGGCTCCCAGCTGCACTGCCATTTGCCGGTGCCGGTCGGCGCCGCGCGAGGTCAGCATGGCTATCGGGAGCTGACTCAGGGTTTCATCCTTTTGTAGGCGTGAGAGCAACTCCAGGCCATCCATGCGAGGCATCTCGATGTCGCAGAAGACTAAATTACAGGGCATACCGCCTCGTAATTTCTCCCAGGCTTCCTGACCGTCACGAGCTTGCTCCACTCGATAACCAACCTTGTTAAAGGTCATAGACAGGAGTTCCCGTACCGTAATTGAGTCATCGACGATCAATACGGTAGGTTCGCTAACGCTCTTGGGCTCCTCAACTATCACGTTGTTGTCCCAGAGCTGACTGGTTTCGCGGCGGACCCGACCGGTCGCCAAGTCAATCAGTTCTAGAACATCGGCAATCGGCATCACCCGACCATCCCCAAGCACCGTTGCACCAGCGATACCAATGGGTTTGGGAACTGGTCCCTCCAGCTGCTTGATCACGATCTCCTGCTCACCCACTACTTGGTCAACAGCGATTGCCACGAAATTACCGGCACTGCGCAGAATCACGACCGAGATAATGTCTTCTTCCTGACCGGCCCCGTAGATGCTGCCTCGGCTGAGATAGCGGTTATAGCTTAGTAGGTCAGAGAGTGGACAGAAGGGTAGCGGGGCGTCACGCCAGATAATCGTGGGACGGCCCTCTAGATCGGTTTGTACCCGCTCTCTAGGCACATCCAACATGTCCTCAACCCCATCCATCGGGAAAGCAATCCGGGCATGGTTGCTGACGCAGACCATTGCTTTGGAAATGCTTAGAGTCAGAGGCAGGCGGATGGTAAAGGTAGTGCCCTTGTTAAGGCTAGAGTCGGTACCAATGCTGCCCCGAATGTCATTGAGGCTAGTCCGTACCACATCCATACCAACGCCTCGGCCCTTGAGGTCATCTACCTTGTCGGCGGTGCTGAAGCCAGGGTGGAAGAGCAGGTCATACACATCTAGGTCCGTCATGCTGGCTGCTTGGGCTGAATTCAGCAGCCGCTTCTCAACGGCCTTGTCTTTGACGCGTTTAGCGTCAATGCCTGCCCCATCGTCAGAGACAGAAATCACAGTCTGGTTGCCTTGGTGGAAAGCACGCACCATAATCCGGCCCGTAGGAGACTTCCCAGCGGCCTGCCGCGTTTGCGGATCCTCAATCCCGTGGGTAAGAGCATTGTTGACCAAGTGGGTCATCGGATCGTAGAGCTGCTCCAAAATTGCTTTGTCAATTAGAGTCTCGCGTCCTTCGATCTCGATGTTGGCCTTCTTGCCTGCTTTGATTGCGATGTCTCGAACTGCACGGGGCAGCCGATCTGCAATCTGCGCAAAGGGCACCATGCGTGAACGGGTCAGCCCCTCTTGCAACTGCGTAGTGACTTGACGGAACTGCCGGGTTACCACCTCAGTTTCGTCAACGATGAACTCAATATCGGAGGCAGACTCCCGTACCCGTACAATCAGCTCAATGATTTCCTGGGATAGGGTGTGGAAGCTGGTAAAGCGGTCCATCTCCAGGGCGTCAAAGTTAGCCCCCATTGAGTGATTGCTCTGAGGTAGCACCTCCCGGCCTAAGCGCTCACTGAAGCTTGGAACCGAAGGCTGGCCCTGACGGCTAGCCAACAGAGAACTTTCCAGCAGAGAGCGCTCATACTGATCTTGAAGGCGCTGGCCGACATCACTGAGTTGCTGAACCTGGTGCAGTAGGTTATCCAGGGACTGACGCAGGCGATCTTGGTCCTGCTCTAGGCTGTTGCGATTGACAACTAGTTCGCCGACGAGGTTGTTGAGGTTGTCAAGGTGTTTGACCTCAACTCGCATGGTTTGGTTGCCATAACCCGCAGTCTGCCGCCGGGTGGTCATCCGAGAGGCAGGGCCAGGACGGGTCCAAGCTGTGCCTGTAACGGTTGGTGGCCCACCGATTGTTTGGTCAGCCTCCTCCAGCATCTTCTCAAGGTCTGCAAATTCACCCTCATCCTGAGCGTCAGGCTGAGGAACCGAAACTGGGGTTGAGGCAACTGGCATTGACATCAACGGGATGGCAGCTGCGAATCTTGTTATGTCTGGCTGCTCGACTTCACCCAATAAAGCTTCTAACTCTTGGAAATCCGGCTCTGGCTCTACGAAATCTGGCAAGCTGTCTTCTGGCACGTCCTCTAGCAAGGCGTCTAACTCACCTAGATCGTCCAGAGAAACATCTAGGGAAGTGTCAACCATGGAGCTGTTGGCGTCCATCAGTGCCAGAGCATCACTAGCTTCTTCACTGTCACCGGCCAAGAGCTCGTCCAATTCTTCTAGCGGGCTGTCTAATTCATCGGCTGAGCTTTCCTCGACAAACTCTTGTTGGTCTTGGGCTAAGTTCTCAACCAGATCGAACGGGCTGTCAGTTAATTGGAAGTCTTCTGTGCCCCCCAAGTCCAACTCAGTCTCAGCTTCAGGGAATTCTGCCTCAAATTCATCCCCTGCACCCCCGAAAAAGTCTACTAGACCAGCAATGGTCTCAACACTGTCCGAAGCTTCTTCCTCAGCTAGGTTAGTGTCTACTTCGAAGTCGGGGAATGCAGTGGACGCTTCTGTCTCGAAGGCTGACTCAAACTCTGAGGCGTCCTCTTCCTCATCTGTTAGCAGCAAATCAGGGGAAGCGTTATCTGGCTGTTCCTGGTCAGTTGCCCCGCTGGACCAGTCTGGAGCACTTGCATCAAAACCAAAGGGGTCGGTGTCAGTGTCTAGTTCATCCGAGCCTGCAGGTTCCTCCAGTAGCAGCATCAGGTCTTGGTTGGCTGCTGATGCTTCCAACTCGCCCATGAAGTCTGCTAAATCTAGCTCGGCTTCGGTGTTCTCGGCATCCGATTCTGAGGGTTGATCGTTAAATAAGTCGTCGAAGTCCAGTTCATCTGGACCGGGATCGGCCGTACTAGCTTCTGTACTAGCTTCGGTAAGTCCTGCAATCGCTGCTGCGTCTGACTCATCTGAGATTAGCAAGTCCAACCACTCAGAATCATCGCGGCTCTCCGAGCTGCTTACTGCTGAGGCACTAGTCTGCTCGCTGGTTTCAAGACCAAATAGGGGTTCCAGCTCTGGCTCTGGCACTTCCTCTAAGTTCGGCGTCGTGGCAAACAGTAGATCAAGCCCTTCTACACCTGCCTCGCTACCCTCGGAACTCTCCTCCATAGAGGCTGTATCTTGATCGCTGGATTCGAGATCCAAGAAGGCATCAGGCTCTTGCTCTTGTTCAAAGCCTGATACGGGCTCTAACAGTAAGTCGAGTTCCTCTATGGCTGCCTCGTTACCTTCAGTGCTTTCCTCTATAGAGGCCGTGTCCTGCTCCTCAAAGGCGGTCTGTGGCGTTAGCAAGTCCAGCCATTCTGAATCATCGCTAGCTAGTGAACTGTCCTCTAGCGAGGATAGGTCCTGCTCGCTTGCTTCAAGGCCCAAGAAGGGATCGAACTCTTGCACTGAATCAACGTCTGGGGTGGCTTCAAACAGTAAGTCGAGTCCTTCTATCTCCTCGACCTCCTCGACATCACTGTCGTCCGCCAAGAACATAGCGTCATCGCTGGCCTCAGTCAGGCTATTCGCCTCAACGCCGAAGCTAGTAACCTCCGGACCTACCTCTTCGCTAAACTCAGGGGACAGAAGGCTGAGCCATTCTGAATCGTCGCCCTCGGTTAGAACTTCACCGCCTAGCTCGTCTAACCCATTTGAGGCGCCGCTCTCGTCCGTCATCTCAGTCGTCGATGCTGCCTCAAACGGATCTTCTGAGTTATCGGAGGACAGCAGATCGAGCCATGCTTCACTACTGTCGCCATCTTCTAGAAAAACCTCATCCAGTCCTTCTGAACTGCTGAACTCGTTCTCTCCGAAGGGCGATGTTTCCTCATTGAGCGGTTCAAGAACTGTATCTGCGGAGAGCAAGTCCAGCCATTCCGAATCATCGTCCCCAGAAAACTCCCCAGGGGCAACCTCGGCCAATTCGTTTTCTTCTAGGACCGTTCCCAGAGGGTTTGTCAACTCTGAGACTGCTACCTCTAGCTGGTCTATTTCAGCCTCTGGCTGGTCTATTTCAGCTTCAAGTTGGTTGGACCATAGATCGGCTTCTTCTACGTTCCAATCTTCTCGGTTCCAGTCTTCTTGAACTGTCTCTGCATCAAGTTCTGTCTCTGCGTCGAGAAAAGCACTGAAGTCAGCTTCAGGAACAGATACGGGTTCTGTTTCCTCATTGACTAGCTCATCAGCCCCTGCCTCAGCGAAAGGTTCTACGCTAGTTGCATTCGCTTCTGAGGAAAGCAAGTCAAGCCACTCAGCCTCCTCATCCGCTGGCTCATCTGCAGGCTCATCTACTGACGATTGTTCTGGCCCTTCCAATGCAGTTTCAAAACCACCTGCAGCTTCAAAATCACTAAAGTTATCGACCTCCACCGGATCGCTTCCGGCTGTCGGCGTGAAGGCTTCAGGAGGTATCGAACTCAGGTCATTGGCGCCAGTCCAAGGATCAACTTCTTCAAGGTCCCAGCCTTCATAGATAGTCTCTGCCTCAGGCTCAGCATCAAATAGAGAATCAAACTCGGTATCAATGTCAGGCGGCAAGCTATCTGGAGCAATGTCAACCGTAGACCGGGTCGCCCCAGCAGCTTCCTGGTTCTGAGTCTCTTCGAAGAAGTCAGGGCCTGTGAACGGATCGTCGGAAGGAGCTTCAGATAGGTCCTCCAGCAAGCTGTAATCCAAATCATCGGTTGAAGAGGCACCTACAGAGCCAGTGTCCTCGAAGGCAAAAAGGCTTTCTAGATCTGGATCTGCATTCTCAAATAACGCTGAGAGAGCCTCAGCCTGAAGTGCTTCGGCATCCAGTTGCTGATCGAGAATGTTATCCCCGCTCGTCTGTCGGTCTAGGCTGGGATCAGTATCCAGTAAATCGGACTCAAGGAGGTCGGAGAAATCGGCCAGCTCCTCGTCTGCTGCTTGGTTCTCCGTTGTACTAGCGCCACTATTGCCCCAAACATCTCCCAACTCCAGATTGTCGCTGCCAAATAGCTCAGCCAGAGAGTTCAGTTCGGTTTCCCCAACCCGGGGACCAGCCAGAAGATTCCAAGGCTCATCGTCACCTATAGCCTGTTCTGTTGAGCCACTCGCTGGCTCAACAGCATCCGATAGGTCGATTTCGAAAACCTCAGGAGTTGACGGTGGGCTGTATCGGTTCACTTCTTGCCGCTGCGGAACCGCAACCACAATCTCATCATCGAAGGACAAGCTCTCCCACTCGGCGCGGGCGGCTGACTCGGGCACACTCTCCGCAATTTCAAATGCTGCTAGGTCATCTCCTGCCTCAACCGCGAACTCAAGCTCGTCTTGCACTACCGCAAAACCTGGCTCTAGCTCGGTCTCTGTAAATTCAGTAGCTCCTGCAATCAGCGCTTCGGCTTCACTCATAGAGAGATCCAACTCAGCCGCCAGCAGCAACTCACGGTCAAGATCGGCTAGTTCAAGTTCAGGTTCGGGTTCAACCGGCACTGGTAGGAGGGCTTGAACTTGGCTAGAGACAGTGACCTCGGTTTGTGAGCCGTTTAGGACTTGGTCTTGAGCCAGTTTGAGCTCTTTAATCACCACCATCGCCAAGTTGCGATAGGCATTGTCCGTATTGGCAACTGCTTCGGCACAAGCAGCACATAGCTCACACCAACCTGTCAAATCAAACTGTTCTCCCAAAGCCCGCAACTCTTCACAGAAGCTGTGCAACTGAGCGCGGTTCTCCTGGCTGTCGGGTTGCTTGAACAGCCCCAGCATCTCTCGCAACTTGCGGGTGATATCCGAACGGAATACCAAGTGCAGTGCACTGAGTTCCTCTTGGGGCTGAGCAACAGGAGCACTAGTGGCAGCAACAACAGCGATGGGGGTGGCTACTGGCACTGGTGGGGCCAAAACTTCAGCACTACTAGAAGCAACCAAGCGATCCAGATGCGACTGCAACTCGTTGAAGACTGGCTCAACTTCTGTTAGGGCAGCAGTGGAGGCATCTTCCGTCAAGCCGAACGGCTGCTGAAGATGTTCGAGCAACTCGTTGAGGGGATCGAAGCAGCGCAACAGCAAGGATTCCAGCTGCTGATCGACCTGGAGATTGGGGGAATCCTTGAGGACCTTGAAGAAATCCTCTAAGCGGTGAGAAATGTGTTGGATGCTGCGGATCCCCAGCATTGCTGCCCCACCCTTGACCGAGTGGGCTGCCCGAAATAGCTCGTTGATTAGCTCTTGATCGGCTAGGGTGTTCTGGAGATTCAGCAACCCCTGCTCCATCGTATTGAGATGATCCTTTGCTTCTTCAATGAAGTAGCCAAGAATGCGCTGTTGCTGATCAGGGTTCATAGCAAACGTGTCCTTCGGCTAAAACGGGCGGGGCAGCAGGGGTGACACAAGGGGGAACTCGATGTGCCAGGGGAACCATCAAGGTAAGTGAGTTAGGCTTTCGTCTTGTTTCCGCCTTCAACACGGAAACGTTCCACAGAGGACTGAAGGTCACGGGCCACGGACACCAGGTTTTGTAGAGAGCCCGACACTCGCTGCGACTCTTGGGAAGTCTCTTGAGCAGTAAGCTCTACTGATTGCATAACCTGGGCAACAGCTCGGGAGGTCTCCGTTTGCTCAACGGTGGCAGCGGTGATGGAGCGGACCAGAGTATCAATGCGCTGAGACACCTGAATAATGTCGTCGAGTGAGCGCTTGGCCTGCTCAGCGAGGCGAGTGCCTTCGATGACCTGCTGGGTGCCTTCCTCCATAGCAGTCATCACCGAGCCTGTCTCACTCTGGATTTGGAGCACAATCTGCTCAATTTCCTTAGAAGATTTAGCGGCTCGGTCGGCTAGCTGGCGAACCTCGTCCGCCACAATGGCGAAGCCTCGTCCTGACTCACCAGCACGGGCGGCCTCAATACTGGCATTCAGCGCTAGCAAATTGGTCCGCGAGGCAATTTGAGAAATCAAAGCGACGATCTTGGAAATCTCCTGTGAGGACTCTGCTAACCGCTTCACTTTGCGCGTTGTCTCCGCCACTGTCTCCCGGATGTCCAGAATACCGGCCACGGTGCGCTCTACGGCTTCACCACCTCTGAGCGCGGTTTCAGATGCAGTGCGAGCCACCTCTTCCGCTTCACGAGCGCTCTCCGCCACTCGCTGAATAGAGTCGGTCATCATCTGCACTGAGTTGAGCGTAACGGCCAGTTCCTCAGCTTGACGCAGAGCATCAGAGGAAAGGCTACGAGCAAACACCTCGTTTTCGGTCGCGCCCCGGTTGACCTGGGTTGCTGCGGCTTTCACCTGCTGCACGATCTCGCGCAGATTTTGAATGGTCAGGTTGAACGAGTCGGCAACAGCACCCAGCACGTCGGCTGTGACTTCAGCCTGAACTGTGAGGTCACCTCGCGCTGCCCCTTCCACGTCGTCAAGCAGACGAATGACTTGGCGCTGGAGATCTTCCTTGGCTTGCTCTTGCTCTTCCGCTTTGCGTTGCGCTTCGGTAGTGGCGGTGAAGATCACACGGGCCATCTGGTTGAAGCCTGCAGCCAACTGCCCCAGTTCATCTTCGGCGTAGACCGTTGCCCGGACACTGAGGTCCCCTCGCGTCACAGCATCAAACTGAGATTTGAGGTTGTCTGTAGATTTCTTGAAGTGGTTGGTCGTCGCTTTGCCCACGGCTAGACTGCCTCCTGCCGCAGCCACCCCGGAGACCAGTGCCATGAGCAAACCCGTGTTGCGAACGGTTTTAACCGTGCCAGCATCCCCTGCTTGGTTAGCGCTCACAAAGCTGACTACACCTACTGCCAGCATCGCAGCCACACCGGTTGCCGCTGAGGTAACCAACTGCTTGTTACCAAAAGGCATGTTCTCAAACCAACCCCAGCTCCCCTGCTCAACCGAAGCAGTAGCCTCTGCTGGACTGCTATCAGTCTGAGTGAAGGCTGGGAGATTCTCCACTGCGCTAGACAGACCAAACAGTTCGTCCTCGTCATTTACTAGAGGATGAACGGCAGTGGCCGGCTCGGTGACAAAGCCACTTTCGGCAAGGGTCCCCGTTTGACCTGATGCTCCACTGGTCGTGTCGCGCTCTCGGCTACCGCCACTGTTGAGGCTGCTCCCAAAGTCTGGCATTTCACCAGAAAAGTCATCGAACTCGTCGAACTCGTCTAAAAAGCCCATCCGGTTGCCTGAACCCGCTGTGGGCGGCTCATCAAGAGCGGGAGCTTCCTCTGGAAATGTAATGTCCTGCTCACTGTAAGCCGAGGTCCTCGGCCGACGCTGATGATTGTTTGAGCCGAAGCCACTGGAGAGGTCGGCGGGAGGGTTGGGATTACCTGAGGTTGAGCCATTGGCAAAACCACTGTCCAGGGCACTGTCTAGAGCATTTAAGTCGAAGCTATCGTCTGTCGCATCTCCAAAAGCCGAATCAATCTCAGGGAAAGAGTTGTCGGCGAAGGCGGAGTCAACAAACGTAAAATCTTCACTGCTACTGTTGCTACTGCCAAAGGCACCGCCCGTGGGTGCTCCAGCTGATGTTGGGGTGCTACGCGGGTCCTGAGACCTTATTACTGCGGTCTCATCATCGAAGCTGAACTGATCTAAACCGCCGGCAAAGGCATTTTCCGTGCCAAAGTCGGCTCCGAAGGCAGCCTCAGGCCCCATCTCCTCTTCAAAGAAAGCGTTTTCCCCCGAGGTAGAACCAGCCTCAAAGGGAGATGAAAAAGCATCGAAGGCACTGTCTTCGAAGTTATCGCCCTGGAAGTTTTCACTCTGAAAAGCTTCATCTACTGGAGGTGAGTCAGAGTGCTGGCTGAGGTAGTCATCTAAGCTAAAGGGATTTTCAAAATCTTGATCCCCAAAGTTCTGATCCCCAAAATCCTTTAAACCGCTATCTAAACCGTCGTCCAGGTCAAAATGGTTGTCGACAGTCTCAGTTGAGCCAACGCCAGAACTACCTGAGGCGTAGACATCCTCTGCCTCGGAGCTACCGTTACCGTTAGAGAAACCAAAAGCGCTGTTACTGTCCTGGTAGTCTCGAGAGTTCTGTTGAGTGCTGGTCGTGTACCCTACACTACTCTCCCCTGCTGACACATCTACTAGAGCGTTGTTCACGCAGTCCACTAACTCCGGGTTGGTGCTACGGTCTAGCACCCACTCGTACTGCTCACGCGCAGCAGTGTATTGACCCAGACCGTAGCAGAAGACGTGACCCCGCAGCAGGCGAACGTGCGGATCGTCTGGATAGTCTCGCACCAGTTGATCAGTAAGGTCTGCGGCCTCCTGATAACTGGACTGCATGTAAGCCTGGAATGCCCTCTGATAATCCTGCTCGTACTGGGTACTTGATGCCATAGGGTTGTCTCCTCTACCCGCCTGCCTCAGCTGCCGTTAGCTGAGCCTCTGCTTGCTGCTTGTTGATGTGCCAGAACCAAAATCATCGCTTACCTGCTCGCTAGGTGGCCCATCGGGCCGATCTCAAAATTGCAATCTGATCTAGCAGGCGTAGTGCCTTACCTGTCTGTTCACTAAGCCACTCCCCACGCAAAAACGGCGCCATACTGTCTGGCGCTGCTGTTGAAACTCGAATCTCATCAGGGTCTAGCCAATCCATATCGGCAATCCGGTCGACAGCCAATCCTAGGGTTAGGTTCTGGTCCTCTACAGCAATGACAGGAATTTCAGCCCGATCTGTGTTGAGCGGGGCGCTGTCCCCCAGAAACTGTCCTAAGTCGGCTACCCACACCACTTGACCGCGCAGATTTAAGGTGCCCAATAACAATGGTGAAACATTGGGCATAGGGGTAATCCGGTCGGGAGGATGAGCGATGACTTCCCGAATTCCGGTGGCGGGCAGGGCAAATTCACTGCCCGAGGCGACATAAAAGCGCAGATGGAGTTCGCCCTCGGGGGATTCGAGTTCCTGAAGCTCTGGCTCTTGACCCTGACCCGAGCGGGTCAGAAAGTCCGGGTTACCTACCATGGATATCTCTTCCTGCATCCTCCTGAAGTGGTCACGGGCTTCAAGTCTACCGTTAGTCTAGCCACGGAGCAGCTGTTTGACGGTACCAACTAGCTCCTGAGGTTCAAAGGGTTTAGCGATGTAAGCATCGGCTCCCTGCTTCATGCCCCAGTAACGGTCGAATTCCTCACCCTTAGATGAACACATCACTACCGGTACACTCTGCGTTTTAGGGTCAGCTTTAATGCGTCGACAGACTTCATACCCATTCATACGGGGCATGACAATATCGAGGACCACTAGATCCGGTCGGTGTCCCTGGATCCGCTCAAGGGCTTCAACGCCATCGGTGGCGACGCTGACACTCAGCCCACTGTCCTTAAGCAGGTCAGTGATCATCTCGCGCTGGGTGACACTATCCTCTACCACCAAAACTTTGCTCATGGTTCGCCCATCCTCATCTCGGTAGCCCTTCCATCGCTTATGGTTCCCCTACAGGTTTCTACAGTGGGCGCCAAAATCCGGGTTTTTAGGGTTACACTCGGCACACCTAAGCACTGAAGCTGCGGGTCTACCGGAGAAACCTCAAACCGTAACTTACCCACTTCTGACCCACTTCTCATCGTTGGTCAATGTGCCGGTTATCTGGATCTAGTCAGAACCTCGCTTGAAACTCCAGTTTCGAATGAGCATAGCTGTTAAAGCGGCTACTCCTCAATATTCCATGGATTACGCGTAGATTATCGATGGGCGATTTGGTTGGGCAACCACAAGAGCCATTACGATTGACGCCTGCTATTTCTACTGCCACGCTTACTATTGATTCTATAGATCCCGGACAAAACCTGGGCGAATCTGAGCTTGAACTCCTGAGACTTCCTGATAACCTCCCTGTCTGAAAAGCAAGAGACTTACAGCAGTCCGGTGCTATTTTCGTCCTTCAAGGTGCCCCACGCCAACGTATTTCTCAACAACGGTTAGCAATTCGCTTTCACCAAATGGCTTGGTCAGGTATTCAGTTGCGCCTACCATACGAGCTCTCACCCGATCAATAAAACCATCTTTGCCCGTAAGCATGATGATGGGGGTTCGCTGAAAAACAGCAGAGCGGCGCAGCATTGCACAAAGCTCATAGCCATCTAACTCTGGCATAGCGATGTCGCAGAGTATGAGGTCGGGCTTAAGGGCAAATACTAAACTCAATGCCTTAAGAGGATTGGCGATTGATGTAACTTCATAACCATGACGGCTCAGGATGTACTCCACAGTGCGGCGAATGGCAGCTCCATCGTCAATACAAACCACACGAGGCGGACGCTCCGTCGCCTGAGACCAAGGGTCATGAGGGGTATGATGCGCAGCAACTCCAGGTGGATAAATCATTTGAATCCACCCCTTCTGAACGTAGGGATAGATGGCACGGGCTACGGACAGAATATCTCGTCCTAGATAACGGGACAGTTGCCGAATGCTTGCCTTGCCTACTGCCCACCGCTCCAAAGTTGCGGCCACTGTCTCAGGTAGCAACGCCCGCAGATGTTCTGGCTCAGTCAACAATGGGCACTGGTCTGGTGAATGAATGAGCGGATGAAACTTCTTCCACTCTTGAACCTTGGTCATGATTTCTGCAACCAGTGGATCAATCGCTAGGGTCGTCAACTGCGGTGCCAGTGACGGTCCTAGTTCAAAAATGAATGACCCCTGATGCAGGCTAAGCAGGTCGAACAAAACTTCCTGCACCATGCCCTGAATAATTTCTCGACCCTGGGCAGCGGTTAGAATGCGACGCTCGAGCAATGCCCACAGATAACCATATTCCGGTGCGCTAAAGGAAGCCACGTTGAGGTCAGACTCAATCTGCTCAAGCGCGTTTTCTAAGCGATAGCGGCGCAGGAAATCTTGTAGCCGGGTCACGCTGCGCTCAGTATCAGCCGCATAGACCAGTTGGCCGTTAGAAAAGAAGACGAACCAAAACTGTCCAGACCCTGCTTCCACAAACAGTTCGCCAGTGCGTTGCCCCAGCTCAATCAACTGCAGGATGCTGCGAATATCAATCTCGTAAAGTTTTCCCTGCATGATGACCGGGCCGGTGAGCAGAATGACCGCATCCCTGACCACCATTTAACTCCGGAACCCGCCAGCGTCAAATAAAGAGTCCTGCCGCAGCCGAAGCTCTAAGCCCCTTGAAGATCTACCCCGAAAGCCTAGACATGGTTGAGCCGCACTGAGTAGCCTTTGGATAGCCTGGGAGTAAACTAGGTGGGATGCATGAGTGGGGTGCAGATGCGTTGCGTCTGTGGCTGTCTAAGTACAGATCAGGGTACAGAACCGGGCTTGGGTAGGCCCAGTATATTTATCCTAAGTAGAGTTTCTAGTGTCATGATCGGCGGCTTCAGCACCAAGCTGCTGCATCAATCCTTAGATAACCCTATACAAAACAATAAAGTGTGAATTGAATGGTCATCTGGACAGACTGGTTGACCCCAGCAAGAAGTACCTAGCACCCATCAAGAGGACACAGCGTGCTGTACCTAGCAGAAGTACAAAAGAAGGGCAGTTTCATGGGCGCCAGAACCGAGTTACGACTGCTGGCGCGCCAGCAGTCGGAGCAGAGTTGGGTGGCCATTACTGGTGAGGAGTGGCTTAGCTCCGAGGAGGCCAGTGCGTTTAACTCGGGTGCCTTGGTCCTGGTAGATATCGCGGGCAATCGACAGGTCCAGCGCGTGCAGGAAGCTTCACGTCAGCTTGTGAGCATTCTGCAAAACTTCTCTCGGCTCCAAGAGAAGTTCCGGACTCAAGAGGAAGAAATTGAGCAGTGGAAGCAGTCCTTGACCTATCAAAGTCAGGAGCTGAACCGCCGCGAGATGGAGATGGAGGCGCGTCGCGAACAGCTTCAGCAACTCGAAGAGGACTTTGAGCAGCTGGAGGCGCAACGTTTAGAGGTTGAGTCGAGCCGTACTGAAATCAATCAGCTACGCGAGGAAATGGAGCGCAACCGGGCCGAGCTAGAAGGGGCCTGGGCGCATCTGCGCGGCGAGCAACGTCGCTTCGCAGAGCGTCAGGAGAGCGTACAAACAACAGCGCTGGACACAGAACAAGCTCATTACCTTCAGTCTCTGATCGATCAGATTGGAGCGGCGCTGATCAACAGTCAGCCAATCCGTAGCTCAATTGATGATACTTTCGGTCTGTTAGAGCAGCGTCAGGCTGAACTTACGCAGCATTGGCAGGAATTAGAGCACCTGCGGGTTAACGCTGAGCAGCAGCAAGGTGAGGTAGATCGAGGCGGCCAAGACCTACATCAGCGCTGGCAACAGTGGCATGAAGCGCAGGCATCACTGGAGAAAGCCCAGGCGGAACTTAAGGTACAGCAACACAGCTTGAACCTGAAGGAAGAACAAGCCCGGATGCTGACGCTGCAGATCCAGAACTATGAAGAGCTATATCAACAGACCTACCAGCTAGCCGAATCCACTGATGGCGCCAAGGTTAGCCAGTCTATTGATAGTCAAGCCCTGGAGAAACTGTCAATCGAAGAGCTGCAAACTCTGGTCAATGATTTGGAGCGAGACTTCCGCAAGCTCTCGCACTTTGTCAATGATCAAGAAGAGGAGCTAAAGCTACAGCAAGAGGCGATTGATGAGTTGCTGCAGCAGCTAGAGAACCATGAAGGCTTCGAGCGAATCGAGCTTGAGAGCAACATGGACTTCGAGCAGCAGCGTTACCAAATGCTCGAAGAAACTTTGGTAGGCCAGCGTCGCAGCCTACGAGAGCGGGAGGAGTTGCTGACTCAGCACCAAAATATCCTGGCACGCCGTCAAGGCAAGATCTCAGGGGAGAGCCAAAAACCTCAAATTGACCTGAGTCCTGTGCTAACTCAACTAGAAGGGCAAAAGCAGCAACAAGCTCAGGCCCTTGAAAAGCTAGAGGGTCAACTAGAACAGTTGCGCAGCACGATTGGACAGATGCAGGGTACGCTCTCTCAGCAAGCAACCGACCAAGAGCATCGGCGCAACGAGTTGAAGGAACTGGAGAACCAACACCGCAACCAGATGCGCTCAGTTGCTGAACTCTGGGGCAAGGTCAATACTTATCAAGAGCTGCTTCGCCCACTCCAGGATGGGGTAGATGCTTTGCGGAGTCAGCTGCAAACCACTGCTGAGACCCTGCTTCACTTGGATCAGGCCAGTCAGAATCAGCAACAGGCCCTGGGCAATCTGCGGCAGACTGTTGAGTCCCTGCTAGCTTCGCCTGAGCTAGCCGCCTCATAAAGGTCGACTCATAAAACCTAAGAAGCTTAAAAAGGGAGTCTACTCAGACTCCCTTTTTAGTACCTATCCCCATTGGTCACACAAGCTGGGTGCCCTTAGGCTCTGCCAACCTCTTGGAAGATGCTATTGAGAATCTCTTGAGCGCCCTGTTCACGTAGGCGTGCTGCTAGGGTGTTGCCCAAGGTTTCTGGATCTTCTGCAGGACCGCTGACTTGGTCTTTGACCACGGTTTTCCCATCTAGACTAGCGACAACGCCGGTCAGGATTAAGCTGTCTCCCTCAAGAACGGTGTTCACGCCGATGGGCACCTGACAGCCACCTTCTAAAGAGCGCAGGAAGGCTCGCTCAGCCAGACAACGGCGGGTGGTAGGTAGGTGCTCAATAGCTCGAATCACTGACAGGACTTCGCTATCACCCGATCGGCACTCAATGCCCAAAGCACCCTGGCCGACCGCATGAAGGGAAATCTCAGAGGGCAGGACTTGATGAACACGATCGGCCATTCCCAGCCGTTCTAGACCTGCCACAGCCAGAATCAGAGCGTCATACTCCCCGGCATCTAGCTTGGCTAATCGGGTGTTGAGATTACCCCGAACATCCTTAAAGCTCAAGTGAGGAAAGTGATGGCGCAACTGAGCCAACCGTCGCAGCGAGGACGTGCCGATCACAGCCCCTTCGGGCAGCGTATCGATTTGCTTGCCAGCATGCTTTTCATGGAGCACCAGAGCATCTGCAGGGTTTTCGCGCTCTGAAACCGCCCCCAGCATCAGCCCCTCAGGTAAGCGAGTGGGCAAATCTTTGAGCGAATGCACCGCAAAATCAATCTCTTGATTCAGCATCCCCACTTCGAGTTCTTTAGTGAAGAGACCCTTATCGCCAATCTTGGCCAGAGCCACATCCAGCACCTTATCGCCGTGGGTGCTCATGGTGTGAACTTCAAAGTGAATGTCAGGGTGAGCCTTCTGGAGCTGCTCCTGAACCCAATAGGTTTGAACTAGGGCCAGTTGGCTCTTGCGAGAACCGATGCGAATCACACGGGTAGGGCTGGAAACCGGAGACATGATAAATCCAAAACTGACTGTCGAAGTCAGATCAAGTGAATGAGCAAAGGCAGAAGTTCCCATTCAGCTTACCGTAACGGTCTGCTTGTCCTGGGCAGATTGTGCTTACTCCAGCTGCTTTGTAATAATCTGCAATCACCAACGAGCCTGCGTACAGTGACTTATTTGTCAAGATTTGATGTTAAAGCTCCGCAAATTTGAGGTTGTCCCCCCTTGCGCATCCAAGGAGGCTGGTCTAACCTGTACTCATTAGGAAGGGCTATCCTAATCCCCCCGTATAGCCCAGAGTCCCCGAAAATGGCAACCTGCTCCGAAAGGACAGGGCGCAAATCAGTAGACCTAAGCCAGCGTTACAAGGGTATGGATGCTACTGACACCGAAGGGATTTTATACTGAGACAACTGAATAACTTTTGACTAATGACCTGGAGCCTCAGAGGCTTCAGGTCATTAGTTTGAGGGAGGCTTGAGAAGCCGAACTAGCTAAGCCTCCGTAGGACGCATGACCACAATGCCGTAGGCTTGGGGATTCAAGAAAGCCTGAGCCGCTTGGCGCATCTGAGCCGCACTCACAGAGCGAATGCGTTCTGGATAGTCCAGGGCAGGCTCCAAATCGCCAATCACGGTATGGTAGTAGCCATAAAGGCCCGCGCGATTACTGGGGCTTTCGTTGCTGAAGATAAAGCGATTGGCAACCTGAGTCCGTACCCGCTCTACTTCGGTTTCCGAGACTAATTCATCCTGCAAGCGCTGTAAATGCTCGGTGATCGCTGTCTCAACTGCCCCTATATTCTCGGTTGGGCATTGTGCCGCTACATAGAAGGTGCCTTGCAGCGCTTGGGTCATGTTGCTAACTGAGATCTGATCGACCAAGCCTCGCTCTTCGCGCAGGTCTCGAACCAGCCGCGACGTACGCCCAGTTGCCAGAATACTGGCGATCACATCTAGGGGATAGGTGGCATTCAGATCATCGGCTCCGGGCACCCGCCAGGTCATCATCAGCCGGGCTTGCTTCAAGCTGCTATCTGTGACTTCCTGGCGCTCAACCGTGGTGAATGGAGTCTCAGGTGTCCAGTTTGAATGGCGCGGTCTAGGCCGACTGGGCGCTGCGGCAAATTGCGCTTCCAGGATGCCTATGAGCTTCTCAGTGGGTAGATTGCCAACGACTACCGCTGTGAGGTTGGCAGGATTGTACCAGTGCTGGTGAAAGTCTCGCATCTGCTGAGCCTGCAACTCCTCAATCACGGTCGTGGGCCCAAGCACGGGGCGACGATAGGGCAACTGAGCAAAGGTCAAGTCCATCGCCTGGTAGAACAGGCGACGGCGGGGATTATCTTCAGAGCGGCGGATTTCTTCTAGGATGACCGAGCGTTCGCGCTCAAAAGCCTCATCATCAATGCTGGCATTGAGCACAACATCCAACTGGTGTGGGGCTAGGTCGGCAAAATCAGCTGGGGCAGTAGTGATGTAGTACTGGGTGTAGTCCTGGCTAGTGGCAGCATTGGTTGCTCCTCCGCGCTGCTCGATCAGACGCTCAAACTCGCCTAGGGCCAAGCGGTCTGTGCCTTTGAATACCATGTGCTCTAGATAGTGAGCCATACCGTTGATGTCATCACTTTCCTGGGCAGAGCCAACATTCAGCCAAAGGCTCAGGTTGACGGCGTCCACTGGCATCTGTTCAGCGATGATCGTGACACCGTTATCAAGCTGCTGCACAGTTGGCGCCGGAGCAGCAGAGCGAGGAAGTGAGAGGGTCATGCACATCATGGGTAATGGGCCAGTACCTCCATGATGCCTGAGACTCAAGGTTTCTGGGCTATGCCTGAGTCCGGCCTAGAACTAAATAACGCTGGAGAAATGGCAACCCGATCAAGGTGGGCACCCAATAGCGGGTGGAGATCAGCAGGCCAATACCGGCTAGTTGTTCGGGAGGGGCATAGGGGGCAAAGATGGCAATGAGCGCAGCATCACGGGTGCCCATGCCACCTAAAGTGACAGGTAGCAGACCAGCCAGAATGGCAATTGGGGCCAGCCCAAACACCAGGGGCACTGGCAAGTCTAGATTCAAGGTGCGAAAGAACAAATAGATCTGGGTCAGGTGCAGAAACCACACTCCCAAGGACGCCCCAATGATGCCCCAGAAGCGCCAGGGATTACGTTTGAGGTGTGCGATGAAGCTCTGTGCTTCCAGCAAGGAACGAGTAATCTTGCCTTTGGCTAGGCCCTGTGTGAGCTTGAGCAGGGCAGCGAACAGGCGATTGCTGGGACTATCGAGGGTTAGCAGGAGCAAGGTCACGGTGAGCACGCTAAAGGCAAAGACCATGACCGCGCCTACCAGCGGGTCGAAGCGACCCATGAGCGTGACACCCAACAGGAAGACCACACACAGCCCTGCCATGTCCAGCAGTTTCTCAACAATGACGCTGTTGAGCCCCTGTCCTAGACCGGTGATGCCTTCCACGTTGAGGAAATAGGCTTTCACCATATCGCCTGCCTTGGTGATGATGTTGAGAGCTCCGGCGGCCAGAAAAATCTTGAGAGCGGTCCAGCGTGGCAACTCAACCAGGCCCAGTAGCATCCAGCGCCAGCGCTCAGCGCTAACTAGAGCGGTAATCACAAAGAAGGTGGAGGCCAAGCCCAAAAAGCCCCAGTTGAGCCGGGCGAAGTAAGCCTGAAACGCAGCGAAATTCAGGTTCTTAAAGATCAGGCCCAGCAAGACCAGGCTAACAACTAGCGCCAAGATTTTCTTCCAGCCCAGCCGGATGACGGGGCGGGTGGGGTTAGGGGTAGGGATGGGTTCAGTCACGTTGAATATCTTGGCAGCAATCGGCAGCGCAGGCGACTGGATCAGTCTAGTGACTTCAGGTGAGACTCGACGCTGCCGTTTCTAGCTTGCCTATCCCTGGAGGCACTCAGTAGCTGAGGGAGTAGAGGCATTAGTCTCTAGAGCCCTCTGGCTGGCTTCACCTGTTCCCAAAGGTCTTGAATTTCTTCTTCGGAGAATGCGCCTTCCTGGGCTGCTTCTGACCAATCGAGTAATCGACGCCAAGCAAAGGTTTGAGCAACACGAATGAAATCATTTTCCGGCCAGGATGGATGGACCCAAACGGCAATTTGGCTGTTTGGAATCCCTTCGGAGATTAGTTCAAATGTGACTCTGTGATAATGCTCTGCAAAGCCGTCTCTCGCTACCAGTCTCTCAACCGCAGCAAGTTTAATTGTGCTGGAATGATACATGGAAAACTTGGCTGGGAAAGCTTAGCTAAAAATGGTGTTAGTCGAGCTTAGCCGACAACCTTTTGCTCAATAGATGTTGTACTCTTTCGGAGATTTCGAACCTCCCATAAGGCTTCAAGAGTTGATGAGACTAGTTCTGCAAACTTGATAAAGTGCTTCTCATCTTCCTCTGTAAAGTCACCCTCGTACTTATCGGAGAGCTGTGGTAATCCCCAGTTAGTTCCATTTCGCCCTACAAGCGGTGCGGCAAGCCAACCACGCATGGGCGGGTGCTTGCCTGCTTCATTACCAAAGCCCTTCCACTCAGGGTGCGCTTCTAATTCCGCTTGGGTCATGCGTACTGGCTTATTGTGGCGCAATAACCAGCCATGAGTGCCATAGCCAGTAGCAGGTGTCTTATAGTCCGCCCAGGATTCATACTTTTCGGAAAGCGAAAAGAATTTGCGAATTGAATTCCAGTCCTCCTGTACCACAATCGCGATTGCCGATTGATGGGCTCCCACCAGAACCCGGATCAGCTCAACTGCGTTGCTCAGAACGCGATTTGTATTATCAATTAATTCTTCATCAATGGCATCAGGATTCTGAATGACTGGATTGGGTGTTGCGCCAGTGACCACGTTCCGATAGATGTTCTGATGCATATTCGACTTCAAATCAGACATAAGATGGGCCTCTTTGAGGCTGTATAGATTACAACATCAGAATTTTTAGCAGAGCCAGTCAGTGAACGGCCTAAACCTATTTACCAAGGCACTGGTTTACCTAGATGGAAGAAGCCACCGCTCGGGCCATCAGCGGCAAGGGTCGCTAGCTGAACACCTGTTTTAGCTCCCTCAGTAATGTCCATCATTGCTCCCTCCCCACCCAAGTCTGTTTTGACCCAACCAGGATGAGCACTATTAACTTTGACAGGTGTATTGCGTAACTCATGAGCTAAATGAACGGTGAAGGAGTTAACGGCTGCTTTGGAAGCATCATAGGCGAACGGTTTCGAGTCGTAGATAAGTGAAGTCGGGTCAGCATGTAGGGTCAAGGAGCCTTCTATGCTAGCCATATTCACAATTCGGCCACTAGAGCTTTTCAGGATCAGCGGTAGTAGGGCCTGCGTGAGTTCCACTAAAGCAAAGAAATTGGTATTGAACGTCTGTCGGATGATGTCCAGCGATACAGAACTGGCATTACTGATGGACCATTCGCCATCCAACATGACCCCAGCATTGTTGATCAGGACATCGAGCTTGCCAAACTGGTTTTCAATTGTTTGAACAGCAGTTTGAATATGGCTGCTGTTTGTGATGTCAAGAGCAATAGCTTGGGCCTTAAGCCCCTCATTCTTTAGAGATGTGGTTGCTGTCTCCGCTGCTTGCAAATTGCGAGCGGCGATCAGAACTGTCAATCCTTGTTGACTAAGCTGACGGCTCATTTCAAGGCCAAGACCTTTATTGGCTCCAGTAATCAAGGCCACCTTGTTGTTAGATTCGATGTTGACCACCGTCAATTACTCCTTCCTATGCTGGTGATATTGACCGTCGTCAATTAGTTTCCTGAGTCAAAATTTGTCGAGTAAACACGGAGTGAACTGCGCTTGAATGTCTGGCAATATTCGCACGAATTTTGAGGCGAGA
This sequence comes from Leptolyngbya sp. FACHB-261, assembly GCF_014696065.1. Taxonomy (NCBI): domain Bacteria; kingdom Bacillati; phylum Cyanobacteriota; class Cyanophyceae; order Leptolyngbyales; family Leptolyngbyaceae; genus Leptolyngbya; species Leptolyngbya sp. FACHB-261. The sequence continues at coordinate 56,143 of NZ_JACJPL010000036.1, forward strand.
AAACCTAGACAAAAGGCTAGGTTGATCTAGATAACATGGCACAAGTATGCAGAGCTACGTCTTTAATCTGGAGGGTTTCCAAGAAATGAGAAATGGCTTTCTCCATTCTTGCTCTGTATCAAAATTATTTTTTAACCCACGGTACAGAATCTAATGTTCTGAACAGCCCAATGTCTTGGGCATTCTTGCCCTTTTTATTAAAATCTTGCTAATATTGCATTGGCCATCGTGATATTAAGGTGTGTGATGACCTATCAAAGCGCTGCACACACAGTTCTCAAAGCTTGGCGTAACCAAATAACTGCACGATCCTTATCGCATTGACTGCTCTACTGGCCGGCTCTAGCGAGAAGAATAGTGATGACAGTTCAACAAAATATCGCAGTGGCAACGCGATTTATGAATGATGGGATTGCCATTGCGGATATGTCAGTGTTCGATGAAACTCTAGATCCAGACATCACTGTTACGACAGCACTGTTACGACAGGCTTGCATCCGACTGGTCCAATCGAGGGTAGAGAAGACTACAAGCAAATTTTCTCTGCTTTCGCAGATGCTTGGCCAGTGAAGCAGTTTCTGATTGACGAAATCTTTGGTGCTGATGACAAAGTAGTCGTGCGATTTACAGCAACCGCTGTGTTTAAGAAAGACTATTATGGAGTGCAGGCCACCAATCAGATAGTGCCGTTGAAGGAGGTACACATTTTAACCTTCAGGGCTGGGAAAATTGTTGAAAATATTGTGAGTGGCACCAATTTTCCGTTTGAATACATCATGTATCCGGTTTTGAGAGATGCTGTGATTGGCAATCTTGAAATCGAAGCTTGATTTTTTAGAATTCACAATCTCTACGCTATGTTATGAATGTGCCAAAGCTTCAATGCGGCTGCTTGTCAAGAAGCACAAGCAGCCGCATTGGTTTAGATTTTAGCCAGTCTAGGTCACGCTCATTCTCGACGGAAACGTCACTGAGCTACCCGTCCAACTGATGTTTCCAAGTGTGGTTTTTGACTGCCATTTGAATGCCATTTACGAATGCTGTTGAGCTGAAGGAAGTGGCGTTATCTGATGAGCTCACGTCTACTGCTGGGTAGCCGTCTCGCCCACTGCCTTTAGCGCACGCGCTATTTGTGCCACACGTTTGCCCTGAAAACGGGCAACTGCGAGATCATCCTCGTTGGGCGGTGTGTTGTTTTGCCCCGATACTGAGGATGCACCGTAGGGTGTGCCCGCCTTGAAAAGGGCTGGATCGGCGTAGCCTAGAGGCACAATAACCATACCCAAGTGTGCCATCGGGTGGTACATCGAGATCAGCGTGCTTTCATTGCCGCCATGTACTGTTGAGGTCGAGGTGAAGACGCTGCCAGCTTTGCCAACCAGTTTGCCCTGAAACCATAGACCGCCGAGCGAATCGATATAAGCCTTAAGTTCAGATGACACATTGCCAAAGCGGGTCGGCGTACCGAAGATAATGGCATCAGCTGATTCCGCATCCTCTGGGGTGGGGGCTTCATACTGAGCGTTCATGCGCTCCGCGTTCTCGACCCAGCCCTCCGCTTTTTGCATAACTTCGTGAGAGACAATCTCACGTGCACGACGCAACACAACTTCAGCCCCTTCTGCCTGTGCGCCTTCTGCTATCGCTTTGGCGAGAGCTTCAGTGGACCCATTTCGCGAATAAAACGCGATTAATACTTTGATTGCATCCATACTCTTATTCTGAACTCTTTACGGCCTAAAAAGTATAGGCCAGAACCTCAAAATAGTTCTGCTATACAGAAATTGATAGGGCGTGATTTGTTTATAATTATCTGATTGACTTTTACTGGTAAGCATTGAGTTACCATCCTCAAGCAGAAGCCGAGCAAGCTAAGCTACCCATTGTCGGGATAGATTGGGCTCAGCAATGGCTGGGAAACTTGCAAAATTGCGCCGTACCCAATCCATGCCTACTTCATTGTTTAACTTAATGCGCTGCTCGGTATCAGGATAGATTTTGCCCAGAACTTTTGCGTCTTGTTCTACAACTATATCTATTAACTTCAGCAAGTTACCCTTGATTAAATGAGCAATCGGAGAATGCGCCTTCATGTACATCAACACAAACACACGCGACTGATGTTCGGTTTCAGGCAGGTAGAAGTGGCATTCCTTCAGGCTCAGCAACTTATTTTCCGCATGCAGCAATCCCATGAACGGAAAGAAATTTTCTAAATGGGCTTCCAAGACTTGTGGCATTGCTAACTGACCAGGGTTTCTGAGAATGTCACGGAGAGTGGGCTGTTTTCTCGGTTGTGATAAGTAGGCGTGAGAATGCAATCCTTCATCAATGAACTGTTTTACCTGTACTTCTTCAATTTCAAATAATTCTCGGTGGGTGCCATTTTGATGGTTGTAGTCGTGCATGTTGAGCAGCAAACTCAGGATATCGGTTGGAATGCTGCGATTGCCTGTAACGCCGATAAACTCATACTCGCTTGCAATCTCGTTCATGATGCCTGGGATTGAAAGCTTCGGTTCATGCCCGCCGTAAGTCCAGACGAAGTCTCCCTGAATTATCAATTCCAACGGTTGCAGCAAGGATTTGGTTGGCTTGTTCGAACTGGGCAATAGAGTACAACCGGCGCGATCAAACTCCAAGGCGTGGAATGGGCAGGCAACCGTGCTGTTGCCATCAGGCTTTTCGACGCACCAGCCCTCGGACAGCATTGCACCCATATGGGGACAGGCGTTGGACAAAGCGTTGATAGCCCCCTGGCTGTCTTGCCAGAGTACATAATCGTTGCCGAGCAGGGAGATCCTCATCGGCTGGTTGGGCTTGAGCATGGAGCGATGCGCGACAAGCCACGGGGCACCTTGTAACTGGTTCATAACGGCCTGCGATGACTGACTAATTAATCAGTAAGCCTATCAAGCCTTAGCTATGGCGTCAATCGAGAGATTCAAAGCTTTCGGTTCAGATGTCTCTTGTAGGATGGGAGGGCAGCCGATGAGTGAGGATGTCGTGGTTCGTCCAGCTAAGCGCGGTGTCAAATCTGTTCGGCTAGTGCGAGATGCAGAGGCAACTCAGCAGCAAATTTTGGATGCTGCTGAGCAGGAATTTTCGCGGCATGGCTTAAATGGTGCCCGGATGAGCGCGATTGCGAAGCGTGCCCAGGTGACTTCGGCGACAATTCACTACTATTTTGAGAACAAGGAGAGCCTTTATAAGGCGGTGTTACAACGCCCGGTTGATGAGGTACAGGCCAGCTTGGGGCAATTGAATTTTGATAATTTACCTGCTGTGGAAGCCCTCAAGCAAATCATTCGCATTGCCATTGCTAACGAAGCTAAAAATCCCCAGCGTCAAATGCTTTGGTTCCAAGAAGCTAGCCAGAATCAGGGGGCATATTTCAAGGAATGCAACGTCTTAGGCCTGCACGAACACTTACTCAGGGTGTTAGAGCGGGGTGTGGTTGAAGGCTGTTTTCGCCCACTGAAGCCGTTCTTAGCTCTCACCCACATTTTGAGTGTTTGTATGTTCTATTTCACTGTGCATGAAAACTGGAAACATTTGACTCCAGAGGTGGATCGTCTCAGTCTAGAGATGATTGAGGAACACACAGAGGAGGCAATCGCGTTCATCCTGGCAGCTGTGAGGCGAACGCAGGGATAAACGAGAGATCCAACCTGAATTTTGAATCTTAATAGAGAAACTTTAGGCTATCGCAGTTGCAGGATTGGAGTTCTTTGCCCTCGTGACGCCCTCATTACTTTTAGCAATGCTCAGCAGGTCATTCTCTCTTGAAGTGAACTGCGACTTCATAAAGAGCTGGAATTTGCTCAAAAGATACTTGTTTAGTTAGCTCTTGAGGCTGAAGCTTATCGAAAGCTGCTTGCCAAGCATCCCGAGTTTCCCAGTGAGCAACATTGATGAATTGAAACTGTGCATTTGGATCAAGGCTTCGATGCAGTTTTGCATCAATGAAACCTGGTTCATTCTTAATGAACTCAAGCGCTTCGGTCCACATTTTGACGAATTCTTCCTCTTTACCTTGCGGTATTGAAAACGTGTTGATTAGCACAATTAGGATCGCTCATCTACAACCTCCAGTTAGTCATGATAATTATGCCAGTCCACCCGTAGCGTGGAGCGTGTGGCCTGTGATGTAGCCAGACTCATCACCAACCAGGAACGCAACGGCATTGGCAATATCTTCAGGCTCTGCTAGTCGCTGTAGTGGAGCTATCTGCTTTAGCTGTGCTTGCTCCTCAGACGAAACCATGCTGGTAAAGGAATCGGATGTTGTTGGTCCAGGCATGATCGCATTAACTCGAATACCCCGCGAGCCGACTTCTTTGGCAAGTGCAAACGTAAATGCCTCAATTGCAGCTTTGCTGCCTGCAATCACAGATAAGTTGGGTTGAGGCTGTACGGTATAGGGGGTCGAAAACGTGACAATACGGCCACCATCAGCCATGTATTTAGCTGCTTCCTGCAAGGCAAAGAAGTTTCCTTTGGCATTGAATGTGAAGACAGAATCGAACTCTTCCTCTGTCGTTTCAGCAATTGGTTTGACCAGCCTGGGCGCACCACCACTGATAACAAGAATATCTAGCTTGCTGAATTGCGAGAGGGTGTTCTGAAACAAGCTCCGAATGTCATCCAATTTAGCAAGGTCTACTTGGAGCGCAACCGCGTCTGACCCGCTTGTTTTAATGACTGAAACGACCTCTTCTGCTTTGTCTCGATTGCCAGCATAGGTTACGACTACGTTCGCGCCGTCGCGTCCGAGTCGTTCAGCGATCGCTCGTCCAATGCCACGAGATGAACCTGTAACGATTGCTACTTTCCCTGAGAGAGACGCCATAATTCTTACTTAACTTCTAGAACATCCGCAAGACTATATCAGTATGTAGATCAAATTAACTTGGCTAATCTTGCGAAACTGTCCTAATCTTGCGAAATCTTTTGTGGCTCGAAAAACGGTTGTTTCTTTTACTGTTGGGACACGATGAGATCAAGAATTTTAACCTCTCGCTTCATTGACTGCGAGCCCTGAATCTAGAGGGAGCTAGAGTAACACTATCAACCCCCTGTGGATCTGTTTGAGTTACTTCTCTTCCCAAGTTTCGAATAAATTGAGTAGTGTCTATCATTCGCTGAATAGATGTGAATAGATAGGCAGCCTAGACCCAATTGCGAAAGAAATTGCCCTCCTCTAACGCAATTGTTGAAGTGCGTCGCTCAATGGCTGCTAAATCCTGGGCATCGAGCGGTTGAAAGGCTCGGGCCACTTGAATGTTTTGTTCTAGTTGTGGCACTGTCTCTGCGGCAATAATGCAACAGTGAACTCCAGGCTGAGATAAAGTGTACCCCATCGCCTGATGCATACCCTCTAGGACTCCAGGTTTGAGCAGGCGACCGTAAGCGGGTACTTTCATGGCGATCACGCCCACGTTTTTCTGCTGAGCTATAGGCAACGCACCTGTGATAAAAGGACGCGGATGGTGTTTGTCAGCAGCATTAATCGGAATCAAAACGGTATCAAAGGGGTAGCGGCGCAATCCCTTTGCAATAGTTGCGGGCTCGCGGTGGCCTGTAATACCAATCAAGCGCACCACTCCTTGTTCTCGCGCCTCTTCAAAGGCTCGGATTGCCCCATGTCTCTCATCTAAAACTGTATTTAGTTCTCGCTCAACCGCGATGTCGTGCAATTGCCACAGGTCTAAATGATCTGTCTTCAACCGCTGAAGAGAGCGCTCCAGTTCTCGCCACGCTCCATCGCGGTCCCGAACCCCAGTCTTGCTGGCGAGAAATAACTTGGACCGATGGGGAGGCAGCACTTTTCCTAACCGCTCTTCACTGGGCCCGTAATTCGCCGCCGTATCAAAGTAGCGAATGCCTAGCTCTAGTGCCCGCTCGATAATCGCCACTGCTTCGCGCTCTTCACCGGAACGAGAGAGCGGTGTGCGCCCTACTCCTCCTAAGCCAAAGATCGGCACCGAGATCGCTGTACGCCCCAGCACTCGTTGTGGCATTTCTGTGGGGGTAGGAACTGTAGTAGGGGCTGTAGGCTTTCCTGCAGAGGCGACAATGCTTGAAGGTTTGGTTTCGGTTTTGGCTAGCTGCTGCTGGCAGGCAGAAGTACCCACAATCGAGCCAGCCACAGCCGCACTATTAAGCAGAAAGTCACGCCGCGTCGTTTTTTTGCTTGCCATACTTAAGACCAGGAGACAGGAAAGAAGGACATTGACCAAAAGGCAATCACTTTGCTTCATCAACTCTCGGCAGAAGCTCAAATTGCTAATGGCAGCACAAAGGCAGCGAGGGTGACCTGCTCTTAATTGAAACTTGTGAGCGAGCTTGAGGTGCGTCGGGCTTGCGCTAATCCAGTTGCCCCTAGCTCTGTTCAGCTTCTAAATCTCTCCTGGATGAGTTAGTTAATTGAGATCTTCTTTATTCGCTTGCAAATGGAAGATATCAATATCCAAGTGTAGATGTCTATCTACGCAAGGGTCTACTTTATATTGAGCAAGCCAGTATAAGGAAACACAAAAAGGTAGTGCTAAGCAAGTTAATGATGAATTGTAGCGGTGGATGAAATGCCAGATGACACTGAGGTGATTCTCCCTTAGTTCTAAAGCCTTAGACCTAAAGCTGATTGCGATAAGTTTTAGGCGCCATCCCCGTTAGTTTTCGGAACAGTTTTGAGAAATGGCTGTGGTTTTTGCAGCCCACTCGGAAGGCAATTTCCATAATGGGTAGCTGAGTTGTTTGCAAGAGCTGCTTAGCTCTCTCTATCCGACATTGCAGAATATATTGATGAGGTGTATGCCCAACTGACTGTTTGAATAATCGCTCGAAATAGTATGGGCTCATGCCAAGCATTGCTGCAAGCACATTCAACGAAAGCTGGCTGCTGAGGTTGTCGCTAATGTATTCAATTGCATGTTTTAGTTGCTGAGGGGACAGACTGCCTGAGTAATGTTGAATTTCTGGCTCAAAGGTTGAATATTGCTTGAGCACTCTAATCGCGATTGCATTGGTTAGAGATTCCCAGAAGTACTGACCATTAGGATTTCCCTCTTTGAATTCGGCTTCTAGGGCTAATCCAAGATGCCAAATCTGGGGATCAGGTTTGCCAGTACAACGAACGAGTTCAGTTTGATTGGCATCATGCAATTCGGCGGCACACCTGGCGATTACAGCCGGTTTAAGCGTCAGAACTAGAATTTCAACCTCTTGATCCCATCTACCCCGAAACCTGAATCCAGAGGGAGCTAGAGTGACACTACCAATTCCCTTGTGAATCTGTTTGAGCTGCCCCTCTTCCCAGGTTTCGAATAAATGCTGAGGGCTCAATTGCAGTGTTAGCAGATGATCTTGAACAATTACCTCGGGCATTTCCGAGGCTGGCATACGGAGGCGGTCGATGTTCAGTTCATTGAGAAGTTGAGACGAGGATTTGGCTAATAGGGAAGTACCTGGAGTGACCGGTAATGGCACAACCTCTTTGCTCACAGCATCAACAACTTTGATCGTCCCTTGTCTCATGTTTAGTGCTGCCTGAATTTGCCTGAGCTTAAAACTAAAAACCGGCTATACAATCGCTATCCCTGCTACCGTCCTTGGGTACCCAGCGTGAAAGCTTCATTTGTTGAAGTCATCAGTGAGCCACCAGTCACCGGACCACCACCTGCAATATAGATTGTGTCATCTACAAGCGATGCCCCCATGCCGTGACGTGGTGTTGGCATTGATGCGTAGCTCTGCCAAGAGTTTGTTGTTGGATCATAGGCTTCAACCTGGCCATAGACAAAGCCGTTTCCTTCGCCTCCGAAAACGAAGATGCGATTGCGATACCACACTGCCCCATGCCCTGAACGAGGCGTTGGAATCGGAGCACGTTCCTTCCACTGATTAGTGTTCGGGGAATAGACATGATGCAGATTTGTGTTGTACTCAAACTGGTTGAAACGTCCACCCAACACATGGATGAAGCCATTTACAACAACGGCTCCTGTGTGGTCGCGAGCACCAGGCAGGGGAGCTAACTCTGACCATGTATTTGTAGCGGGATCATAGACATAGTGATCGCCAACGCTGACAGTATCGCGTCCGCCAATCGCATGGATCTTGCCATTCAGGGTAACTGTTGCGACTGCGCCTAATGGCTTGGGCAAGGGAGCAACTTCGGCCCAACGATTAGCAGCAACATCGTAGGCAAACACTTTGTTGTGGGGGGTTTTGTTCTGCTCTAAAAAACCACCGACTGCGTAGATTTTGTCATTCAAAACTGCCAGACCAATGTGATTAGCACCTTGGGGAATTGGAGCTTTCTCTGACCATGCATTGGCTTTTGGATCGTAGACCTGGTGGTAGCGCCCTTGAAATCCACCCTTGTAGTCATACCCTCCGATGACGTGAACCTTCCCGTCATAAACGGCGCTCCATGTCATCTCTGTGCGTGGAATAGGAAGTGGCGCTTTCTGCATCCACCGACCAAGTGTAGGAGCAGGCGGCGCAGGAGATACTCTACTATCGAGTGATTGCGTTGTCCCCCGGATAAAATCGGGTTGGTAACCAGCGGCTGAATTGACAGCAGCTTGCGCGAAGACGCTAGACGCTATGAATGCCGCAGATATTACCAGCACTAGCACAAGTAGCCACTTAAGCACTAGCACTGGATTGCTCTTGAACCTAGCTGCTTTTAGGGATTTAGAGTACATAGCTGGACTGCTCAAGATCGAACTGTTTTTACTTCGTTAGCATCAATGCCTTTCAGTATCTTCAGTTTTTAGTACTGCGTCTTGAACAAAATAAAGATTTTGAAACCTTGTGGCAATAAGCACCAGGGGTAACCAGCGAGTGCTTTTGGAACTCACGAGTAAGGTGGCTTTGATCACTGAAGCCGGTCATCGTCGCAACTTCGGAAATAGGTCTTCCCTGCTTTATCAATCGTTTTGCTTGGGAGATCCGAATGTTCATGAGATAGCGATGAGGGCTAATGCCAACCTCTTTTGTGAACACGTTCAATAAATAATTTTTGTGTAACCCTGTTAAGGTCGAGAGTTCGGAGAGCGTAACCTCCTCTGCGTATCGCTCACGCATGAAGTCTTTAACAAATTTCACTGCACGATGCTCTTGTCCAACCTTAGTACCAATCAGATTCTTATCTGTATAGTGAGTGAAAAGATGAGTAAAAGCCTGCATTAGACGGATTTCACGTTCTATAAGAGAACTTGGCTCGCTATAAGACTGGAGGATAGCAGAAAACAAAGTCAAGGCAGTTAGATCATGAATAACTGCCTCACAGACATAAGGTAATTGCTCTGATTGCTTCAGTAGCCCAAGTTGTTGAAGAAATTTAGGTTCTGCATAGATGTTGGCAAACGTCCTCGCTCCAATTGATATGTTTTCGTGTACTTCTCCTGGGACGATTGCCATCAAGCTGTGTGCGGGGGCAACTTGTTGCGAATGTCTGTAACGGAAAATTGTTGCACCAGCAGTTATGAGACTAATTTGATAAGCTTCGTGCAGGTGGGGAGCTGAAGGCTTAGTCTTAGTCGTTCCTTGTTTCAGTTCTAACCCGACAAACTGATCCGGATGGCACACCCTGACTGTTGAGGTCTGTTTTTTAGGCCGTTTTTGGGTGTTCATAAGTGCTTCCATCTCTTCCCAATACCTATCAATGCCAAGTATATCGCTAGACAAAACTCATGTTAGTCCATCCTCTATTTAGTTTTTTAATACCTAAATTCTTGATATGTAGGGATCTTGCTTTTGGTCAAGGTTGCAGGCTAACGACTCGGTTCAGTGGTCATAAACAACTTCGGCATCAACATCAGTGGCTTGAGCCAGTCCGCTGCAATAGAATGATTGGACTACGCCTGTATGAGCTGTGCTAGGCAACCAAATTGAGCGTAGTCAATCCACAATTGAAAATTTTCTGGTCTGAATGTTCAGCACCGAAGACCGCATCCATCAAAGCAAACATTAGACGATAAAAAGGAGCTCTCTCTAGAAATGATTTAACGCCCGGATAAGTTGATGCAAGCCGTTCAACAAATGGACTGCCATAGCTGGCGTAAAGCCCTGCGATGTCCCATCCAGGTTCCCCCCATCCTAATGAAGCGAAGTCAATGATGCCGGTGATAGTCTTTTCGCCATCCCACAAGATATTGCTCGAACCAAAGTCTCCATGCCGCAGCGTGCAAGGTAAATTGGGCAGTTCCTCAATGTGAGATTCAATTTGTGAACGTAAAGCCTCTGCATTCGTTGAAGCTAGCTCAGGAAAAACTAGCTGCTCGGCTCTCTCTCGGAAATTCCTCCACCAACTTTGATCAATATGGGGGAGTTCAAGAGCGCTCACTGAAATTGGCTCTATATCATGCAGGGACTTGAGAAAACTACCAAGCTGAGCCGCTAATCCCTCTTGGGTCAAGTCGGGGAGATTCTCCACTGACCACAGTGATTCGCCTGGAAGTTGCTGATGGAGGGCAATAACTTCATCTCCAATCTCGACAAGTTGCATTTCGGGAATTGGAAGAACAACCAGGTCGCGGAGTCGTGGCAAAACTGTAGATTCTCGACGAACTCCCGCAATCGCCTCGATATGGCGAGGACGGCGAATAACAATGTTACCCAAGATAGCGACATCACTGTTCTGACTATCGATAAGCTTCATATGCTAAGAAAATAATACATCTCACCAACAACTTAGATTTGTTCCGGTACAACAGGCTTACTATGTGGCGTTTTCAACACTGTCATGTAGTAGAGAAAGTAGCCCAATAAGCTCAAATATCATGAAGCCAAGCACAGCCATTGCACTGAGTATAACGAAAGCTATGCCGCTCCAAGAGAGTGCGTTTCCTGCCCACACAAGCAGCAAAATACTACCCATTGTCCAGATAGCTTCGATGCCAATAATCAGCCAAACTGCAAGGGGCAAAATCTGCTTGGTGCAACCAATAATGCAAACACCTACTCCGACTGCAACCACGCCGAGCCCTAAGGCTCTCAAGAACTCCTCGAATGTGTAACCGAATACAGAGATAGCTTCATCTGCAAATAGCGTAGAAAGTGAGCGAGCAGCAATCATTAATACTGTTCCATAAACGAAGCAGACTACACTATCAGCTAAAAGAGTTGTTCTTAGTGAAGGCATCAGTCACTCCTATTCAGGCTTTGAAGGACTATCTACTAATATTGAGTATTAAACTGTAAACGTCCCATTACCAAGTGTTTCCAACCGCTAACGTACAATCTAGCGTAGACTCGCCCCTTATTACACCTACCATTTGCAAGTGAAGTCATTGTAACTGCTTGTAGTAGGGACGATACGGGTAACATTCAAAGCCAGCACGCTTGTAAAAGGCAGAGAGCCAGGGCTTTTCGTCAGAGATATCACCATTTAGAGTAGTTGCTCCACAAGTTATCGCTTCTTGGGCCAAAAGCTCTAAAACTGATGTTCCCAAACCTTTGCCCCGCTTCTCAGAAGCAATGTAGATCTCATCAATCGTCGCTAAAAGTCCGCCAAACTCAAAACTGAACGCGAAAGTCAAGATAGCGTAGCCAATAGCATATGAGTTTACAACAATCATCCATATCTTCACGAGTTGAGGAGAATGAAATGCAACATGTATTAGCTCTCGATAGACTTCTGTATCAAAATCGATGTTTTCTTCTTGATTGAAGCCTGCCATTAACTCAAGTAGCAGGTCAATGTCTTCGAGCGATGCTGCTTTAAGTTCTGTAGTCATGGTGCTGGCTCAATTTTGATTCTATAAACGCTGAGAGCAGACAAATATACTAGAAGATTGCCTCATCAACTATCTCGAACGCAGCTCTAAACGCTTGCAAATTCTCCCATTGGTCCGAGCCTAATTGTGATTAATTCACTGCCAACGCTTCATGTGGCCCTTGCTGTGTTCCCTCAGGAGCTTTTGCTTACATGTTTACTGCAATGATTAATTAGATCTTTTGCGCAACGATATAAACATGATTTTCAGGATATTGATCATACTCAAGATGGCGGCAGGTACAGTTCTGCTTAGCCAGAATTCTCAGGAAAGCATCTACCCCCAAAGTGCTGTACTCAAAGTTCTGACCTTGAAATGCTCCTGAAATCTCGCTGTTTGTATGTCCGCCACCACAGGTGAACAGGATGACTCCGCCGGGCTCAAGAGCATTGCATAGCTTTTCTATAACAGGCTCTTGCGCCTCTAGCGGCAGATGAAAAGTGCTGTCCCAAGCAGAAATCAAGCTATAAAGTTTTGGCGGTATCCAACGACAGATGTCTTCCACGTAGAATGTGATTTCTGGATGCAGTTGCTTGGCTAGATTGATCATTTCTCTCGAAATATCGAGTCCCTCAGCCTGAAAGCCATGCTCGAATAGAGTTTTGATAAAACGTCCGCTGCTTCCACAGCCTACGTCAAGAGCTGAGTGCCTTTGAGAAGTAAATTGGATAGCCCGCTCCAATTGTGCGATCCCGTATGGTGAATTTTGATGCTCGTTTTGCCACCAGTGAGCAATTTGGTCATATCGAGCGGCTGTATCCTTCGGATCCATAGGATGACCAGTGCCTCAAACTAGCGGTGGTAGATAACCTTAAACAGGCAGTTGCATTAGCATTGGGTGCAATGCTGGGTTAAGCCGTCCTTGTATATAAGTCTTTTAGTGCCTGCTTTTTGACTTCGTCCAAATGAGCTTCGATGATCTGGAGGCTTTGGAAGTCTTTGTTTCGCCACTGCTCCTGTGGAATCTCATCAATGTAGCCCAAGAACTCAAAATACATCGCCTCCCAGCTCAGGCACCGGACGCTATAGCCCTCAATGACACCTTCTTTTAGCAGGGGACAGGAGCCAGGTGGAAAGTTCTCAAAACTATACTCGTCGTTGACCTTAAAGCAAGGCTCTGAATCTAGAAGAATGCTTTCACGCCAAGACAGAAACCCATAGTCCATCTCTTCGTGCTGATTGAATCCAAGTGTCTTGATTAGTTCTCGATAAGCATCCTCTTTGTCTCTAGCAAAGGCGATGTCGATATCCTCATGTTCTCTGGTGATTTTACCAAGCCTGGCATCAATGGCCCAGCCACTCTCAAGCCACAGGAGAATGCCTCGGCGTTCAGCTTCATCGAAGAGGGTTTGGATGACTGCTAAGTGTTGAGCTGTTGTATCCATATTGATAAAACGGAGCCCTATAACGGTCTAGCACACTCACGCTGAAAGAATGTGAGGAACGTGTTGCGGTCGGCAGCAATTTAGATGGCAGGTTTGATGCTTATGTCATTAGCTTGAGCGGGAGACTTCATAACGAAGCTCTACAAAGGCGTTGCCATACGTCGTTGCAGATAAAAGTTTTAACGGAGGCGTTACGATCTTGCGCGGTAGCAATGGTGCGCCGCTTCCAAGTGTTACTGAGGTAATCTGAACAATTATTTCATCAAGCAGGCCTTGATCGTGGAATTGACCGACCAAGTCTCCACCGCCCACAATCCAGACATTCTTGTTGCCTGCTGCCGCCATCATCTCTTGATGCACAGGGCGGACGTCCCCTTTGACAAATTTAATATCCGCTCCTTTGACGGCAGGCAGAGTGCGAGAGGTAAATACCCAAACTGGTTGCTCATAGGCCCAGCCTTGTGGATGGTCGGCTCCTTCATTGATCTGATGCTTTAGAATCCATTCGTAAGTTGTCGAACCCATTGCTATAGCGCCAACTTCGCGGATGAAATTAGGGTAGCTGGTACTTTCGGGTTCGCCGAACTGAAAGAGCCAATCTAAAGAGTTCTGTGAGTCAGCAATGAAGCCATCTAGGCTGGTGGCAGTGTAATACTGAGTTTTCATGGAGAAGATTCTAGTTCAACAAAGACCAGATGCCAAGACTTGATGGCCATTTCTGCTGTTAGCACTGCGAAGTCCCCTTTCGTTTTTTCGTTAGCCGACATAGTGAGCTAATATCGGGTCAGCTATTGCGTTGTCTTCACCGCTGCTGGCTTCTGAGGAGTAGTATAAGCCACTGAGTAACCAAACGAGTTTGTACAAGTCAACGCGGTCTTGAAAGTCTGGCTCTAAAGGAAATATTTCATTATAAGATGCATAGAAAGTTGGCGGGAAATCGCCAGATAGGAATGTAGACACAATTTCAATCTCGCGGTCACCATAAAATAACCAAGGATCAACAAGAACGGGTTCTCCATTCTGCGCAAGGCGGATGTTGCCGCTGTGAAGATCTCCATGTAGCAATGTTGGAGCCCGTCTCACTCCTGCCAGCAAATTGGGTAACTGTTCTACTAATCTGTCTACCCGTTGGTTGCGCTCGGTTGTCCAGCGGTTCTCTTTTCTCGCTCGCTCGATATGGTGGCGCAGGTGGGCTTCGTAAAGAAAACTCGCCCAGTCCTGGGTGGGAAGCTGTGTCGAACCGTCTTCGTTTCGCTCTACATAACCATAACCAGGTGCTGTGTTTGAGGTTGCTGCGTGTAACTCGGCTATGCGCTGGCCCAACTTTCTGCCAAGGCGCAGCTCAGCATCGTCTTGGGTTGTAGTTCCTGCCCATTCTTGCAGCATCCAGGCAGGTTGTCCTTGTTCAGCTTCGGCGAAACCAATCACAACGGGCACAGTTACTGTGTTGGTTTGTCGAAGCAATGACAATTGAAATGCTTCGTTTGTGAATGTGCCAAACCAAGGTTTCTCGTTCCACTTCAAGAAGTAAACGTTCAGGTCTGTTTTCAGAAGAAGTGTTTCGCTGACGCCGCCGGGTATGGTTTCTTGAGTGTCGCGCAGAGGAGTTTTGTCTCCTGACTGGCGGAGGGCAGCTATAACTTCTTGTCCGATTGATTCTGGTATTTGAGTGTTCATAAAATCGTGGTCTCTCGCAGGGCAGTGTGCAAGAGTTTAACGCAAGGCACTACATTTTTCTTCTTGCGGCTGGCTCTTACAAACGCCATATTCTAATTCCGCTGCAGTGATAGAAGAAATGCCAATATTTGATAGAGAAAGGGCTTGGGATCGTGCCAGTATTTTGGGAAGTTTTTTCTTAATCAGATGAATTAAATAAGGCTTTAAGTTGCTGATTCTCTAGGGGTTGGTGTGGCTCTCTTTCGTAAGATTGCTTGTGCTGCATTTAAGCGTAATGTTAGCTCGGAGTGATATGTTGCCGTAACCATTCAGTGAATTCCTCTCGTCCTACTACACCTGACGCCACGGACAAGATAATTTGCTCTTGCTCATCTATGGAAACGCTGATTTCCGAGCCATTCAGGATGAGAAAGGTTTCCAGTGCCGCGTGACCAGTCCGTTTATTTCCATCGACAAAAGGATGGTTCATGATGATGGAGAATCCCAAAACAACGGCTTTATCGATGAGGTTTGGATATAGATCTTGGTTGCCAAAAGTCATGCGGGGCTGAGCAATGGCAGACTCCAGCAAACCTAAGTCACGAATGCCCAGTGCTCCCGCTGATTGTTTAATAATGCGATGGTGTAAGTTCAATACTTCAACCAGCGTTAGATAACGCATTATGCTAAACGCCGGTAGAGTTCAGCGTTTTTGTTGAGTACGTACTCTGCGGCTTGATCAAAATCGCTTCTGGGGGAGTTGAGCCAATCTTCTATGCTTGCCTGTAGTAGTGTTTCGGGAGGAATTCCGTGTAATTTTGCTAGCTCTTGTAGTTTTTGAAATTGACTGTTTGAAAGATTAATGTTGATAGAAGTCATAGCTGTTGCTCTGCCAGTATCTCTGAGTAAAGTTTAGCACTCGCAACTGGCTCACCTGCTTGCTGCACAGCCCTGAGATAGGAGAAAAGCTGTGTGACTGGTAGGCTCTTGCTTAAGCAGGTTAATACAAATGTTGGTATCGAGCAGATGCTGCATCTAGAAAGCTTCTCAAATGTCAAGGGGCGGCTGTTCAGCTCTGGATTGTTGCCAATGCTTCATTTCTTCGTCAATGAAGTGGCTTACTAGGTCTCGATACAGTTTTTCGATTGCATCAGCATTTAATCCTTCTGCTTCTGCCCAGACTCGGCGTTGCTCTAGCATTGCCTGGAAGCGTTCGGGGGCTTTGACGCTGGTTTCGCTGGTTTTGAATTTAGAAGCGGCTTTGACGTAGGCGAAGCGTTGACCGAGTAGCGCAATAATTTGACGGTCGAGCTGATCGATTTCGGCTCGAATGTCTGTCATGTTTTCACATTCTTCTGGTGTCTTCATAGGCTGATGAGCTTCGGTTGACACTTCAGCTTGAACTCTACATCGAGTTGGATGTGATAGTCGAATTGCGTGCTGTTAGTCTGCTCTCACGGTGGCTGGCAGTTCATCGCCCAGGTATCGCAGCAGAATAATTCTGGTTCAACAGGCGGGAGAAGTTCATCACGATAGGACTCAAAAGCGGGGAAATCAGGAATTTCTTCGTAGGACAGGACAACATCTGACCACTGGGAAATAGAGCCGGGTTTGGTTTGGATTGGCCGACGTAAGGCCTGAAGAATGAGGGTTTGAATCATTTTTAGCAATTTTTGGCAGTTCCTTAGTGTGTTATGTCTAGTACGTTGCTCAGTTCTATCTGGTCTGAGGTCAAGTTGAAGGGGTAGCCAAGGCTGATGTCTCGTGATGTCGTTTCTTCTGAGAAGAAGTCTGGACCTATGAAGTTATGGAAGAGGCACCGAGTAAAAAGCCTTACTAAGGCATATCTTATTAACGGCGCTTTGCTGACTAACGTTGTTCATCATCATCCGCCGCAGATATTCTCAAACGCCTAAAAGGTAACCTTTCGGTGGTCGGGTACTTGGGCATTGTTAAACTGCTCAAAGCATTGACTTATACTCAACAAGCTTACAGATCATTGCGTTCTGAGTATTCACCAACTATTCATCGAGGCATTGCTGCCATATGCTAGAGTCTAAAGCTGGCAGATTAGCTTCGTCAATCCTTAAAATAGCTTCAAGTGCTCCTAGAACTAGGGTTGCTGGATAATCATAGCGTTTAGCAATAAAAAGGGATAGTTGTTTTCGTAGTTGCTCATGACCAAGCCTAAATTTGGGATTAGCTGCATCAGCAAACCGTTTGTCAAGACGATCTAACAGCCATGGTGACTCACGTAGTCGATGAATAAACTCTGGTTGTGACCATAATGAAAATTCTTCCAAGCTAGGATCTAGATTTAGTAGTGCGAGGCAGTACAAATCACACGATACATGGTCATTATTTAAATAATTGTTGGGCTTGGCTAACAATCGATGTCTCAAAAAGAATCCAATTTCTCTACTAGGTTTTGAGCAAGCTGCTATTAGTATTCCTAATCGAAGTGCGCTGTCACGATCACTACTTAAGAGTTTCTCCAAAAGCTGGTTCCAATTACTTGGCAATTCTTCCCTGTGGATAAAGGAAAGACGGGGATGCAAATGTTCGCTCTTTTCCCAAAAATTAAGCAAAAGCTCAACATCTAGTTCAGGTACATCAATGCAAAGTCTTAAAATAACACTTACCCACACGGAAGGAAGTGGTGGCAAGTTGTTTGCTCGCTCTAGTAAACTTCCCGCTTCTTCTGTAGAAATCGATTGCATTCTACCTCTGTAAAATAGTCCATCTAAACCTCGGGCTTTACTGACACGGTTAATCCCTTCTTTCTCAAGAATATTAAGAACCACTCGAAGCATTTTATGGAAAGGAATTTCGAGCGAAGATTCAGAGAATGAAGATATACCTTGAAATATATCTAGAGGAATTATAGGAAGCTGAAGAACGCTTCCAAGGGGCGTATTCAGAAGATGAGCACATTCATCTTTCGTGATTAAATTTTCCTCTGTTAGTAATGACCAATGATCTGGATGAAAGAAAAGACATATCCACAAACTTTCTGACCTAATAAAATCAGCACTTCTAGAAATCCACTCACGATCTTCTGTGGAGGCATGTTTAATTTTTCGTTTGAATTCTTTCCAGGAATCTGTCGAAGCGAAATCTGAGATAGATGGGCCTAAAATACGTTCGGTTTTCCATATATAACCAATACTTCCTGAAATCTGGCTTTCAACCAGTCTGGCGTGGTTATCCAAGTCACTATTATCCGGCTCTTGTATTGCTCGCGCAAGGCTCCTTAAATAGTCTGAATACAAGCCAACAGTATTACCAAGTTTTCTGATCCACCACTTGAGAACGCTAGCTTCACCAAAACTGCGACACAGATAAGGGAACAATCGCAGTTCTAAACTATCTTCCAAAATTGATAGTTCTACCCCTGGAAATAGGATTTCTTCTAATGCCCCTGATAAAAAGACAAAACGAATATTACTCAACCGCCAGGAACTCCCTATAGAAAGCAATAATTCACACTGTTTCTCCTTAGTTTGGCAAGATATTGAAGTATGTAGCTGATTCTGTTTTTTATGGGGTCGCCTTCTACCTTCTTTGTAGAAATAATTTTCGAATGCTACCTTGACTTCATAAATACTGCAATCTATCAAATCTACTCTTAGGTCATTTTGAAAGATTGAAAACAAGGCAGTTGATTGTGTGTCTTCTCGTCCTAGAAGGTCTTTAATCTTGCTGCAAAGATCTACACGTTCTTGAGATTGAGAAGAGGATAGTTCAGCTAAAAGCCAAAGTTCTACAGCTAGTGTTGCATTATCTTCTAAAGATAGATTTCCAAACATTTTCCAAAGTGTCTGAAAAATATCAAGAGAAGGAATAAGTCGTAAAATTTCTATCACCGCTTCCTGCTCCAACCATGCCCATCTAGTTTCTAAACTAAAGATTATTTTGAGGGCACGTTCAAAATCGCTCTTGCGTTGGAGAGTAAATTCGGGTAAGACATTAAGAATTGCTCGACGAGTTCTAGTTTTTCTAACAAGGGCTTCAATAGGGTCCTCTTCATCATACTGGTCGGGAATACCTGTAACCCAGCGCATTTGCTGGTTAGTATTCGCTTGAGCAACATAAAACTGAAGTACATAAGCCCAGTAAGCACCACGACGGACCAGCATATCAAAAACACGATCTGGATCTGCGTCAGGGTGATTCGATAAGTATACAGCAGCAAAATATTCCCGATATTGCTGTACAACAAAGTCTACATCTGTCTGGTCTTTTCCTTTGCCAACTAATAGGCAGAGACGATCTTTTGCTGCGTCAATAATTTCATCTGCTATGACCCGAAATGTTTTGTTTCCAAGTTGAGGTGCTGAATAATCTTCTAAAACGCTTAAGACATAGCTGCGAAATGTTTCACTATCGAGAGCTTCAATGCGGCTTTGTTCCATTTTGCAGTGAAGCTCATAGCCGATTCTCTCATGAAGGCGGAGCAATTCTTTTGCACGCTCACTCACAATCTCTGATTTTTCCTTCTCTCTATTAAAAATTACTTCAACATACTTCTGATAGAGTGAGTTCCGTTGATGTGGAATTTCAATCTTGCCCCTAACAATAGTAAGAATAACCGTTGCTTGTAGAAGTGATCGAGCTAAGCGCTGAACTGCTTCAGCAAGCATGCCACGACTAATCCGCTCTTTTGCTTCACTTCGCTCGTCTGCATCACGAATCCTATTTTTTAGCCAACAGTCACAATACTCATCAAAATCTGGTCTTTCAAGTTCGTTAAGTTCCCAAGTTATCGGCTTAAATCCTTCAAACTCACCAGAGTATCCTTTCGGGCGACTTGACAAAATTACTTGAATGTCCCCATTTTCTGAATCGATGCGACGCAGGAATATTTGTAGGTTCTCTATAATCTGCTGTCGTGTTTCTGGGTTTGGAACCTCATCTAAACCATCAAAGATTAAAAGAATAGGGTTTTTAGATGCCAAATCAAATATGTCATCCATTTCAAGACTCGATGAAGTATTTTTATTAATTAAACCCTCAGCAATGTAGCGAGCCAATTCATGATTTTTATCTTGTTGCTGACTCATCCACTTTGCATAGCGGCGTAGCTCTATTCGGAAAGGAAAACGTGGACGACAATAAGCATCCAAATCTTTAGCAGTTTTTCCCTCCGGCAACTTCAGTCGATCTGCAAGATGCAGAGACAGCTCGGGAGAAGCAATTCGAGCAGCTTGGTAAAGACCCAAAAACTGAGTTAGAGTACTCTTACCTAAACCAGGTCCACCTAAAAGTAAAGTGTACGGATGGTCTGCAAAAAATAGAGCGAATGATGCGCGTACTTGCGTTAAGTTTTCTGGCAACAGAACTGCGCCGGTATTAGGCTTCGAGTTAGGTTTCCTGGAAAGCCATTCAATGGGAAGTTCATAGTTACTGTCTTGAATCTTTAAGGTTAGATCGATAAAAACCTCAGACAGTGGAAGATCAAGTTCATCGCCTGCTTCTTCTGCACGAGCGGATCCTTCGCGCTCTGTAACAAACTTCAAATAAGCTTTAAAAGCGCTCTGTTTACGACTTGCCTTGGAAGTTGCTTCGTTGTACAGAGCCTTAAGAGTGTCACCAACCAGAATAGTATCTATATAGGCTGTCCGAACATCCTCATTCGCATCTAGCATTCTTGAAATGTCAGCAGCGTCCCATACATGAATTTCTGGAACATGCTTACTCCACTTTTTTGCTAGTGTTGTTATCTGATCTCGAGTGCCAACGTTTCGTGCTCCAGTGAAGGGTACATTAGTAACCATCACGTAGGCGTGACATGGCACGGCATACTTATGAACAATCTTTTCTAGTTCCTTATCCAAATCTGCCACGACTGCATCGCGAGCAGTAAACCAGCCACGCTGATCAGGGTCATGATATTTAACTTGAAAAACCCACTCCTTTGGTATATCTGCTTTTTGATCAACTGGTCGGGAATATTCTGAATGATTGATTGGCTGCGTCCACGTAGCTTCTCGTCCACCATCTTGCCCTGGACCAAACTGAATTAAATTGCCATTGGTACGATACGTTTTCTCTAAGAGCGCCTGTACCATGGCCTCAAAGTCAATTGGCTGCATACGAGCAAACGAGTATTTTGACATGTGATGTTTTTAAGAAGTAGTTTGAACTGCCTGTTAACAAAGATCTCGTCTTTGATTACTTTAAGGAGGAGCCTACCAAGTGAACTAGTAATCTTGATCAACTGATAAGGAGTCTAAACCTGTCTTCTAAGTCGTCTCAATTTAGAGGATCAGGACTTGCTTCAAGATAGCGGATCTCTTGCTGAACGCCTAGTAGAAACAGAAGTTTTTGAACATTTTCTCTCCTAGCAACCCAGACAAGTGTTGGCGCAAAAAAACGCCCCTTGCAAGGCTCTGCAAGAAGCGTGGGAGACTTAAGGCTATGAGAATTGAACAAGACTGCTCAGGAGGCTCCATCGTCAGATTGATTTTGCAGGTTTGGCAGACAAAGTAGCGGTTCAGTTAACTCAGTGACCATCTACTGCTCTCTCGCCGGTTGCCTTGGCCGAGTGTAAGCTTGAGTACCAACGGCACGGCAGGGGGCATTCATTTGTTCGCACAGGTGGTTAGGGACATCAGGATTGGATGCAGCACTTTCATAGCTTCACAACTTGCAGCAGCTGTGAACTCCTTGAGTTTAGAAATACCTCCAAAAGGCCAAGCTTTAACTGCGTAAAAACACTGAAGTCTGAGTGTCAGAGTTCAAAAACTCAGTGAGATTAGGGACAGTTTCGCTAAAAAGAAGCTCGATTAGCTATCTCAGATCGAAGTTTTGCTATTTGGTAGCGAAGTTTCAGTCGCAGCAGCGAAAGTTCGCTAAATTTAGCTAACTTTGTTAGATTTTCTTCAGAATTTGCTTCTGAATAGCGAAAGTTGACTAAATTGATTTGGAAAGTTAATGATTCGGAGGGAAATCAATCAATTTTTTAGAGCCATTTGTATTTCAGTAGCCATCTTTTGCTATCTCAGACCGACGCGAGCTAAAAATTTGGCTCGGTTGGCTAATTTTAGGCTCCGTTGCCTACTGCGGAGCGACGGGTTGCTAAACGGCTGGCTCGGTTGGCTAATTTTTGACTCGGTTGGCTAATTTTTGGCTCGGTTGGCTAATCGTTAGGCTTTGGTGCCTGTTGCGGAGGGACGGGTCGCTAAACTCTGGCTTGGTTGGCTGGTCGCTAATCAGTAGAAGACTCGCTTGCGTAACGACTGATGCTCTGCTAATCTTGGCTGCATCGCGTTGAGCGGAGCTTTTGCCTATCGTCAATCACGGTTAATACGCTGCAAAAATTTATCGCTGCCCAGAAGTTATAGAGGAACTTGTGGACAGCTAACCCCTCAACTGGTACGAGGCCAGTCAGGAGGCTAACGGGTGATTTTAACACCCCCCTAGCCACCCCGACTTTGCATTGCCAAAAACAGGGTGGCTAATCATTTGGCGGCATCTCGGTAAGGGCGAGACAACCTCGCCCCTACCCACGACCGCATTTTGGTCCCTCCAATCCCCCACTTCTGGCGGGAACTGGTACTGATTTTTGCTACCGAATTAAACCTTTAACCACTCTCTTTCTCCCCCCAACCTTGGGAGGCCGGGGGGCCAGAAACACCCAACTTCTTATCCACCACTCGCATCCCATGCGCAAACTTTTGCAAACCATCAATCCGCGTCAATTCGAGATTTCGCTCTCGTACCTCGCCACTTATCTCGGCATCCCACCCGACTGCATTCTGCGCTTCGAACAATGGGCTCAAGTCCTCTTTGTGCATCGCAAAGACCGGGGTGGGCAATTCATTAGCTACCGCAACTTGATTCACTGGCTCGAAGCTTGCGTGCAGACCATTCGCAGCTGCGAAACCCATCAAGCCCTTCAAGAATTTGGCCAACAGCTCAAAACCGAAATCGAGCGTTTTACCTACGCGCCTGATGCCATTGCCTACTTGCGTCGCCTGTGGCAACAACGCAAAGCCCAGTTAGATCTCGACCTCAATCTTCGCAGCTTCTATAACCCCTAATCCCTCAGGACCCAACCCCCAATGCTTCCTTCCCATCTATCCCCTTCCCAAGTCCGCCTGCGCCTCTGGGACTACATCAGCCGCGAACTCAAGCTCATGCCGCCCCTCAAACTGATTTTGTTAGTCCTGGCAAACTACACCGATTCCCACAGCCACAAAGCCAACATCCCCGCATCTCTAATCATTAGAGACTCTGGCCTGCGCGATGAAGAAATCAAGCGTTTGTTAATCAGTTTAGAAGCCGCCAATTGGGTCGAAAGTACGCGAGTGCTCTCCGATGCCGGACGTTCAGTAATGCTCTACAATCTTTCGGCGCAGCTCATCCGACAAGTTCTAGGCCCAGCTTGAACTTAAGCTCCGCTTGAGAAATTGTCTCAGACTTAATAGTTTTGAAAATACCACCAGGGCCAGGGACTACCCCATAGCAAAACCAGGCCAAGTTCACTCAACTTTTTCTCGGAGCTAGATTCCTCAGCCTCTGATTTAACTGTTGGTGCTTCGGTCAGCAGCAGCCTTTTCTTATCTGTAAACATGACTTCAATTTCCCCGTTCCCGCCATTACGACCATTGAATTTCGCCTATACAACAAATAACAACGACACCCATCGCAAACCACTCCTGTTAAGGCAGGTCTGATTACTCTTTTGCCGCTCTAAACTTACGCTTTCGCGCACTCACGAGCTAGGCCCCATATGCTAGGTCCCCAAGACCGGCCATTCTGAACCTGGACCTGTCATTCGCATTGGCGCGTAGCAAGTTTAAAGGCTTCCTGAGCACAGTGCAACAATAGCGAGTGGGGGATTAGACAACCTCGAATTACAGACTGACAAATTGCAGGCAGTCTCTAGCCGGCTGAAAGCTCAACTGAAGGGAAAGATCATGACGATTGGCATCTGGGTTCTAGGCGATCAACTTTGGGCAGGACAGAGCGCTTTGCAAAGTCGTATCCAACAGAACCAACAAACTCCCGTCATCTTCATTGAGTCCCTGCACCACGCTCAGCAATTGCCCTACCACCTGCAAAAACTGGTGCTGGTTTGGTCAGCCATGCGGCATTTTGCTGAAGAATTACGGCAGGCTGGTTGGCCAGTCACTTATACCCAGGCCGTTGATTTTCAAACACCACTCATCGACTGGATTGAGCAGCATCAGATCAGCGAATTGCGTGTAATGACGCCCACCGACCGTCCCTTTGCCCAACTGATTCGCAAACTAGAACTGCCCTGCTCCCTCACTCTGTTTACCAATAACCGCTTCGTTTGGGATGAGGAAGATTTCAAACAGTGGGCCAGCTCACGCAAACGCCTGGTAATGGAAGACTTCTACCGCGAAGGCCGTCGCCGTTTCAATATCTTGATGGTCGGCGATCAACCGGCAGGTGGTCGGTGGAACTTCGACCGCGAAAATCGCAAACCGCCCAAAGGCAAACTCACCCTACCCGAAGCCCTCTGGTTTGAACCAGACACCATCACGCAAGCAGTCATCGATTGGGTCAAACAATCGGAAGCCTTCAAAGCTAGCCAAACCTATTGGGACACCGAACCATTTCGTTGGGGCGTGACCCGTCAACAGGCGTTGCAAGTTCTCCAGTTCTTCGTGCAAACGCGCCTATCTGATTTTGGTCCTTATCAAGATGCAATGGTGACCGGCGAGCAAACTATGTGGCACGCCATGCTCTCGCCCTATCTCAATCTAGGCTTGTTGCATCCCTTAGAAGTTCTCGAAGCTGCCGAGCAAGCTTACACCGAAAATCAAAGCGAATGGGAACTTAGCAGTGTCGAGGGCTTCGTGCGTCAAATCCTGGGTTGGCGCGAATACATGCACGGCATCTACTGCTACATGGACGCCGACTACCCCGAGCGCAATTGGTTCAGCCACACGCAGCCCCTACCCACTTTTTACTGGACCACAGAGACCCCAATGAACTGTTTGCATCAAGTGTTGAGCCAGGTCAAAGAACTTGGCTACGCTCACCACATTCAACGCTTGATGATACTCAACAACTTCGCACTAATTGCAGGCATTTCCCCCCAAGAATTGGAAGACTGGTTCCACGCCGCTTTTATCGATGCCTACGATTGGGTCATGCAAACCAATGTCATTGGCATGGGCCAGTTTGCCGACGGCGGTCTAATCGCTTCTAAACCCTACGCCGCCTCAGCCAATTACATCAAAAACATGAGCGACTACTGCAAAAAATGCGTCTACAACCCACGCGCCCGCACGGGTGAAAACGCCTGCCCATTCAACTTTTTCTACTGGGATTTCTTAGCTCGCCACTACGACAAACTCAAGAACAACCACCGCATGGGCCAAATCCTACGCAACCTAGAACGCCTCGCACCCGAAGAACTGCAACAAATCCGCTTGCAAGCCTCCGAGTGGCGAACTCAGCAATTGAATTCACCGAGTTAAATTTTCAGCAAACCCAACAAACTCCGAATCCTGCTCCCCCTTCCCTCGCAGGGAAGGGGGTTGGGGGGTTAGGTCCTAGGTCATCATCGTTGACGCCAGCCACCGAGACTTCGATTGTCCGGTACAATCTGCGGCTGTTGCCAGCCGTAGTTGTAAAAGCCCCCATTGTTTAGAGGCTGTTGCCAGCCGTAGTTGTAGAAGCCCCCGTTGTTTAGAGGTTGCTGCCGGCTGTAGTTGTAAAAGCCCCCGTTGTTTAGAGGCTGTTGCCAGCCGTAGTTGTAGAAGCCCCCGTTGTTTAGAGGTTGCTGCCGGCTGTAGTTGAAAATAGTCAAGCCATTCTGAGGCTGCCCAAGCCGAAAGCCCCAATTCTGGTAGTTCCCCCAATTCTGGTAGCCCCAAGAACCCCAGGGATTTCGAGAGTTCCGATAGTAATAGGAATCTCTATTATTTCTATCCCAACGGTCGCGATCGTCGCGATAGTCCCGATTGCTGCGCCGCCGCCGTGCCTGCTCTTCCTGTTCCTCCGCGGCCCGCTCGATCCGGTCGTCCTGTTCTCGTCCCCGCGCTTCCTGTTCGCGTTCTAGAGCATCGCGTTCGCGACGGGCATCCTCGCGCCTATCCCAGCTAGACCAATCGCGGTCGCGGTCTCTATCCCGGTCCCTATCTCTATCCCGGTCTCTGTCGCGGTCGCGGTCTCTATCTCTGTCGCGGCGCTCATTCCGGCCATCAATCGAGTCGTCGCGTTCTTCGCGGCTATCCGCAAGCCTCAACTGCACAGTTGAGACCTCTTGACTGGCTGGCAAACCTGCCTCAATGCCTCCCGCGCCAGCATCCAGGTCTACAGCCCCCGCTGAGGGACTCAGGCTGAATGTGCTGAGCAGGACGGTCGTGGCTAACATCCCAAATTTCATCATCACTCACCTTGTAGGCCCTGGCGAGCCTCCAGATAGCATTTCTTCTATAAGACTCTTATGCCCCTGATTTGTTTCCTTCCTGCCAAAGAATCACCCGATTGGGTGACTTAGGCCTATCTCAGCATACCTATTGTTTCCAGATTGAATCTCGAAAAATTACAAACTTTTTGTAAATTACTGCGGAACTCTATGAAACTTTCGCCGTCAAGTCATCCAATCAGGTGAGCCAGTCGAATGAAGTAAATTGGCTCTGAACAATCGTAATTTGAAAGAACCTCCGAAGTAAGCAAGAAGGAGTCCCTAGCATGGCAGTGATTAACGGTACATCTGGTAGCGACAACCTCATTGGAATGTCGGAGAATGATTCAATTTTTGGCTTTGAAGGCAACGACCGACTAGATGGTTCGTTTGGTGATGACACCCTCTACGGTGGCGGTGGCAACGATTTAGTTTTGGGTTACGACGGCAATGATCTTTTGATCGGCCAATGGGGCAATGATGAGCTCAAAGGTGAGCTTGGTGAGGATGTCCTCTACGGTGGCAACGGCGATGACATCTTGGATGGCGGCCGTGACAATGACCGCCTCTATGGTGGCGCGGGCTCCGACACTCTGTACGGTTATGACGGTAATGACCAGGTGTATGGCGGCGATGGCAACGATGTTGTGAGAGGCGAATCCGGTTGGGATAAGCTTTACGGCGAGGCTGGCGACGATACCCTATACGGAGGAACTGGCCGTGATAGCCTGACGGGTGGCTCCGGCAACGATGTCTTGGTGGGTGTCTACGGTGCCGCCGATAATCCTGGCAAAAATGAACTTGATACGCTAACTGGTGGCAGTGGCCGAGACCGATTTGTGCTGGGTAGCAGAGATAAAGTCTTCTACGATGACCGGGAGTTTCTATCTCCTGGCCGGAGTGACTATGCCGTGCTGACTGATTTCTTTGAAGACGAAGATTTCATTCAGCTCAAAGGCGACCGAGGCGACTATGTTCTGAGGAATTCGCCGATTTCTGTCGGTTCTTCTGATCAAGATCTAGCCATCTATCTTCGCCAGGGTTTCCCAGAACCTAATCAACTAATTGCGGTTGTTCAGGATGTTTCTGACCTGAACTTGAATGATAGTTACTTCAAGTTTGTTTAGACGACTTAGAGGTAACTTAGACTGTCCTGCGCCTGTCCTGCTGCCAACTTCTGACAGCTTTTTGACAGCTTCCTGACAGCTCTACTGACACTTAAACAAGAACCGCTGGGGGAGTTGAGCAGTAATATGCTCTGCTCCTCTGGCGGTTCAGCCTTGAAAGCGATTACAGTCCCATAGGGAGTTCTCCACTCCCACCGTTCTCAGGCACCATATTCTCAGGTACTAGGTTTTCGGGCACTGCGTTTTCAGGAGATTGCTACCTTGTCTCTGCACATCACGCCTCCTCAAGTTGAATGCAAAACGCCCCTGGTTGCGATCATCGGCTCTGGCAATGTGGGCAGTGCCTTGGCGCAACGGGTCGCTGAGAAGAACCTGGCGGATGTCGTGCTGCTGGACATTGCGGCAGGACGGCCCCAAGGCATTGCTTTGGACTTAATGGAAGCTCGGGGCGTTGAGCGCCATGACCGCAAGATTACCGGTTCGATGGACTACGCAGACATTGCTGGGGCTGATGCCGTGGTGATCACTGCTGGGCGACCGCGCACCCCAGGCATGAGCCGGGATGACTTGCTGCGGGTTAATGCCGAGATTGTGTCCGGTGCGGCGCGTCAGGTCATTGCTCATGCTCCTGATGCGGTACTAATTGTCGTCACCAACCCCTTAGATGTGATGACCCACTTGGCCTGGAAGGCGAGCGGTTTGCCAGCTCAACGGGTCATCGGGATGGCAGGCATCCTCGATTCAGCTCGCTTCCAGACCTTTATTGCCATGGAACTGGGGGTTTCAAGCGTTGATGTCAGCGCTATTGTGCTGGGGGGGCACGGCGATCTGATGGTGCCTCTGCCGCGCTACTCGACCGTGAACGGCATCCCGATTACCGACTTGATGGATGCAGCCACGATTGAGCGTTTGGTTGAGCGCACGCGCAACGGGGGTGCGGAAATCGTAGAACTGCTGCAAACGGGAGGAGCGTTCTATGCGCCCGCCTCCTCGACCTATGTGATGCTCGAATCTATCCTGCTCAACCGCAGCCGAATTGTGCCAGCCGCGGCCTATCTCGCTGGTCAGTATGGTCTGCACGACTTATTTATCGGGGTGCCAGTGCGTCTCAGCTGTCGGGGCGTCGAGTCGATTCTGGAGCTGGTTTTGACGGACCAGGAGCGTTTAGCCTTACAACAATCGGCGCAGTCTATTCAGAAGAGTCTGTCTCAACTGGCTGCGCTGACTTCCTGACTTCGCCTTGAAAAACGGGGCTCCTGAGTTTCTTGTGTTCCTTAGGCTGTTGGTTATTGGCCTGAGTATGCCCTGCTTGTTCACCCATTTATTTAACCAACAACCCTAGCTCCAGACCGGCAAAATGCTTCAAGCAAACAATGCTTCTAGTTCTGGCTCTAGGGTTGTTGAGTCTTGTCAAGGCATGACCAAAGCCTATTACGCACTCTCAAAAAGCCTTGAAAAGCTTCAAACAGCCAATAAAAAAGACCCAGTAAGGGCCTCTAAAAACAATCAAACTGAACTCTGAAAGGGGTCAGGTTTTAGGTTTTAGTAACGGCTACGCTCTGAGAAACCACCACTGCGGCCCTCACGTCCGCCGCCACTGCCGCCTTCTTCACGAGGACGGGCCTTGTTGACCTTGATCTGGCGGTTCATCCACTCAGCGCCGTCTAGTTCAGTGATTGCTGTGTCTTCTTCTGAATCCTTAGCCATTTCGACAAAGGCGAAGCCGCGCATGCGACCAGTTTCACGGTCCATAGGCAGGGTTACACGATTGACCTTACCGTATTCGGAGAACACTTCACGGATGTCGTCTTCCGTGGCTTGGTAGGACAGGTTACCAACGTAAATTGTCATGGATCTCTCCCCAAACTGAGGGCATAAAGGACAGTTCGGGAAGAACTTGAGACCGGAACGGATTCATCAGATCTTGAGGCCGAACTAAATCTGCCTGCATTGTAGATGATAATTACGGGAGATCGTCAACTATAGCAGCAACTTAAACCTCCCACATCCCTTTAAGGGGAGTCGCGTCTTTGTTGCTAGTCACTGGGTTATGCCGCTTGAGTTAGCCAGCGTAGCACGACACCCTCAAGCTGACGGATCTCCCGGGTGACTTCTTGCTTAAACCACTGGCCTACCGCATCGAAAGGTGTGAAGACCTGACCCACCTGACCAAAGGCATTTTGCCAGAGCTGGTGATTGCCCAAAGCAGTGAGGTGGCTGCCATCTAGGGTCACGCTGGTGGTTAGCTTGGCAGGAAATAGAGACTCTAACTGCTGAGCCAGAATCTGACTCTGGTCCAGAGTGTCATTAGTGAAGCGAACCAACAAGTTGCGCCGTACCCGATAGCGCTGCTCAATGATCAAATTAGTGCGGCGAGGCGAGGGGTCGAACTCAAAGGCCAGCGGTGGCGGTAACTGATCAACCAGCGGAATCGCGTTGCGGGCGCTGAAGTTGTTGTAGGAAACCAGGATGTTACCAGCGCGCTCGACTGGAAACAGACTGCCGATTAGCAAATGCAACTTACAGCCCATGCTGTGTCCGAGGCCATAAACTGGCAGGTCGATCAGCGTTAGCCGAGCACAGGTCCGCTCAAAACTGCGTAAGACCTCGCCGGCAATGCTCTTGTGGTCGAGGGTATTGATAAAGGGTGTGGCAATGACGGCATAGCCAGAGCTGGCCAAGCGCTCCAACAGCCAACTGTAGGTCAGGTGGGGAGCGGCTGCGACAAAGGCCCCGCCCAGAAAATGGATGACTGCAATCGGCTCCGGTGGCATCAGAACCGAGCAACCTGCGAAGTCTCGCCAGGCCGGTGTGATTTGTGAAGTCATGTGAACTATTCTAGGCGCTTCTTGATCTAAGCCTGCTCTATCTAGGTTGGGTCGGTCTTGCGCTCAGCGGCTTTGTCTTCAGAATCCCTGTCCTCAGAATTCCTAGCTTCGGAGCCCTTCCCTTCAGAGCCGTGGCGCAAGCGAGCTTTGGCCTGCTGCCAAAAGCCTTCAAGTTCGGCAAGCGTATACTCTTCCAGTGGGCGCTCAGCCACCTGCTCCATGAGCTGGAGGCGCTGCACAAAGCGGCGATTGGTGCCTTGTAATGCATCACTAGGGTCGAGCTTGGACCAGCGGGCCAAGTTAACCACAGTAAACAGCAAGTCGCCTAGCTCGGCCTGCATGTGGTCTAGGTCGCCCTCAGTCAGCGCTTCGCGGAACTCTTGCAGCTCTTCCTCGAACTTGGCCCACACCCCGCCCATGTCGTCCCATTCGAAGCCTGCTTCCGCCGCTTTGACTGAAATTTTCAAGGCAGCTAACAGCGGTGGCATTGTGCGGGCATAGCGGTCGAGCTTGCGACTGAGGGCATTGCGGTCAGCTTCGGACTCGCCTTTCTCGGCGGCCTTAATCTGCTGCCAATTGCGTTGCACCTCTTCGGGGCTGCTCACAGAGACGGTGCCAAAGACATGAGGATGCCGCCGGATCAGCTTGGCGCAGATTTTTTCAGCGACAGTATCCAGGTTGAACTGGCCCATTTCACTAGCGATTTGAGCCTGCAAGACGACTTGCAGCAGCAGGTCGCCCAATTCATCAGCGATGGCCTCAGGATCACCTTGCTGGATGGCATCAACTACTTCGTAGGCTTCTTCAACCACATAGGGGGTCAGGCTTAGCGGCGTTTGGGCGCGATCCCAGGGACAACCGTCAGGAGCGCGTAGCCTAGCCACAATTTCGATCAGCTCTGCCAGTTGCTTCATGGCCACTTCACTACCAAGGGTTTGCCGGGGGGTTGCCGAGGGTTTACCAGGGGTTTCCGAGTTGTCTCAGTTGACTTTACCAGCGACGTTACCAGCCAGCGACGCTACCAGTTAGAGGTCGCGCGTTCGTAGGCAACTCGGGCGTAGACGGTTTCGGTCTGCTGCGCAATCTTGGACCATTTAAAGCGGCGCTCTAAATCTTCGGCTGCGTTGTCAGTTAGCCACTGTGCATAGCCAGGATTTTTGAGCACTTCCAGAATGCCCCAGGCTAGGGAGTCGGCATTATTGGTCCAGGTGACGATGCCCGTTTTAGTGTGTTGCACCACCTCAGGGAAGCCGCCCGTATCTGAGACTACGACTGGCACATGGGCCGCAAAGCTTTCTAAAGCCACAATGCCAAAGGGCTCGTACAGGCTAGGGAATACGGCGCAATCGGCAATGGTCTGGAATCGGTCTAGATCCTGATCGGACATGAAGCCTGTGAAATAGAACTTGTCCCACAGACCCAAACTCCCTGCCTGCCGCTTCAAAGAGTCGGTGTTGCCGCCGCCAATAATCACGAACTTGACCTGTCCTCCCATTTCCCAGGCAACTTTGGCAGCTGCATTGACGATTTGGTGGACGCCTTTCTCGTAGGCCATGCGGCCCACGTAGTACACGATTTTTTCGTGGTCCTCAGCGAAACGACGACGGAAAGCCCAACGGTCAAAGTCCTGATGCTTCTTCTTCTCAGGTCGAATGCCGTTGTAGATCACGTCCACTTTTTCCCAGGGGCAATGGAAGGCTCGGCCCAGCTCATCGCGCATGTAATGGCTGCAGACAATCAGCCGCCAAGCTTCATAGACCAACCGCTCTTCTTTGCTGTTGATGTAGTGCTGTGTATCGGTGCGGATACCGTTGTAGCGACCATATTCGGTGGCGTGGATCGTGGCGATCAGTGGCAGCTTGAAACTGTGTTTAAGGGCAATCGCCGCATCGGCCACTAGCCAATCATGGGCGTGAATGAGATCGAAGGGGCCGTCTTCGAGCATCAGCTTGCCGCCGTGGTTGCCCATGCTCTCGTTCATGTTGACGACCCAATGGAAGAAATCGTGGCTATAGGCCACCGGCACCCGATGAACCTTCACTCCATCCACCACTTCATAATGGGGAGCTGCGCCGAATTCGACCGTGATCAAGTGGATCTCGTGGCCCTGCGCCACCAGCTCTGGGTACAGCTCTGCAACATGACGAGCAATGCCGCCAACGATCCGAGGCGGGTACTCCCAAGCGAGGACCAGAATCTTCATGGGCAGCGCACACTCCGATAAAACTGTGTCATCGACATCATAAAAAAATGTTGCGACTCTCACCATCCGAGGATCGCAACATTGCGATATCGCTTAAGACATCATCGAGAAAATCAAGAAATACGTTTAGAGGTCCTCTCTTAGAAGGCTGTTCTGTGAGGCCCAGTAAGGAGGCCTAGTAAGCGGGATATCTCAGACTCCTGTCTTGGCCCTTTATTTGGCCCTTTATCTAATCTCAGATGGGCTTGTATTTGAGGAACACGATTGCCTGTCGCCAGATGATCGTTGGTTGGTCGTATTGATCATTCACACAAATGCAATAGGGATCTTGCCAGCGCACCCGACCGACAATCAGGTCATTAGTGGATAACTTGATCTCAACTTCCTGACTTTCTTTGATCAGGGCTTGGAGCTGACGGATACTGGGCAGATTAGTCTCAAGTTCAGTAGGCACAGATTTCTCCTTAGGGGCGCATCAACTCAACGGGAAAATTTGTTGCAAGAATAATTCGCTGGGACAATCTGCTAGAGCAGTACAGCAGCCCTGAAGGGGACTAACGCTGTCCCCATACTATTTAGGGCTAATGACCTCAACAGTGGCATTAGTTAGACCATTCTGCCGAAGTTGTTCCACTAAGCTGTCAGCATTCACCCGATCACGGAAGCTTCCCACCTGCATGGCTGACTGACCGTTATAGCTGGTCGTAAATGCCCCTGACACTACCCGACGGACCTGCGCCCGCTGGCTGTCACTGGCTGCTGGAACCACCACTCGATAGCGAACCTCTGAGCCCGTTGGCCCTGGCAAAGGACGCGAGACTGGGGTCTGACGCACTGGCACAGTGGGTAAAACTGGAGGGGCTGCGGGGCTGGGTAGCGGTTGCGGGCTAGGCAAAGGTTGTGGGCTAGGAAGTGGACGCGGCGTAGGGATTTGCCCAACCGGACCCGGAACGGGTCGCTGCGGTAGAGGCGGAAATGAGCTAGTGGGAGAAGGGCTAGGTGTGAAGGGAGCCTGGCCTGGTAGAGGTGTTGATGGCAGCGTCGGTGAGGTTATTGGCGGCAGAACTGCCACGGGCGGCGTAGGACCCGGTCGAAAAGTGGGCACCGGAATGGGAATGGCAGTTGGCGTGGAAGTCGGAAAAGGTGCGGCAGTCGCCGTAGGAATGGGAATTGGTGCCCCTGGCAGAGTCGCTGTGGGCCGTGGTGGCAGCGTTGCCACAGGCGAGGCGGGGCTGGGGCGAAGCGTGGGAATGGGCAGCGTTGCCGTGGGCGTGGGACGTGAGGGCAAGCTGGGAAGTGGCGTAGGTGAGGCCTGAGCAGGCGGTACAACGGCAATTGGCGGCACGTTCGGCTCGGGCACTGGCTGACCGGTCGCGACCTGCTCTACCTTGCCTGCTAGGCGGGCAGCGCTTAACTGATTACCTACCGAGACCAGGGTATTACCACGGGTCGTGTTCTGGATATCCCGCTGACCGTTGTTGCGGAAGCTGTTGCTACCGGGCTCGGTGGGGGTACCCAAATCGGGTAGCGCATTGGTGATTGCAACTAGGCCGTTGCGCACGTTATCGGCAATCAGGTTACCGCGTAGGACTGGACGAGCATTCGCCTGCGTAATCACGCCATCCTGGTTTTCGACAATGCGGTTCTGGGCAACTAAGGGACTAGCGTTCTGGCCCACATTAACGCCAAAGCCAGTCCGCTGAAACACGTTTTGCCGAACCTCTGGCCGAGAGGTACCGACAATAGAAATGCCGTTAGCGCCATTGCGGTAAAAGTAGTTGTTGAGCACTGTAGGAGCAGCGTTGCCGGTAACAAAAATGCCGTCATGGGTGCTGCCAGTGAAAGTGTTATTCACCACAATTGGGCTGCTCGACTCTACCCACAGTGCATAGCCGCGTCGATTGGTGTTGGTGAGAGTGACCCCGCGCAGTTCAGCTTGACTGGCTCCCAAGATGGCAATATTTTGTCCGGCGAAGCTGGGGCTGGTGAAGCCACCCCCGCCTGTAATTACGATGCCATTGCCCCGGCTACTCTCCTCACCGCGAATAACAACACCTGGTCGCATCACAATCGGAAAGCTCTCGCCGCTGGCGCTGCTGTAAATCCCCGGCTGAAGCTGAATGATGTTTCCCACTTGGGCTCGGGTCAGGGCGTTGGTAATCGTGCGCAGTGGCGCTTGCAAAGTGCCGTTACTGGCATCGTTACCGTTAACCGGATCGACGTAGAGAAAGCGCTGGGTCTGAGGGGTAAGCGAACCAGGTGGGTTGGTATTGATACTTTGGGCTAAGACGGTTGCGCCACCACTACCCAGCAGCAGCGACACCAGTACCAAACGACCGTAAAAGCGGCCTGTTTGTAGTGGTTTGCCTGCTGACCATTTGTAACCCGTCCTACCCCCACTCCTACCCATAGCGTTTCTCCTCATCACAGGACCATATTGCTTGAGACTGTAGCCGATTTTTTTCAAGAACCCCTCACTTTCAAAGCGCTGAGCCTGCTCAGGTAGGATTAAGACTGATTGGGAAGCGAAAAAGATGCCATCAGCCCCAGCTCAGCTCCATCACCAAGCGATCAAGCGCATTCTGGATGCCAATCTAGATCGCGCCCGTGAGGGCTTGCGAGTGGTTGAGGAATGGTGTCGCTTTGGCTTGGAGAATGCCCAGCTCAGCCAGGAATGTAAACAGTTACGAGCGGAGCTAGCGCCCTGGCACACGGCAGACCTCCTAGCAGCCCGCGATACGGCTCAAGATCCAGGGACAGGGCTGTCCCATGCCGCTGAAGAGGAGCGCAATAGTCTAGAGGCTGTGCTGCGGGCCAATTTGTGCCGGGTTCAGGAGGCCTTCCGGGTTCTGGAGGAATACGGCAAGCTGTGGCAACCTCGGATGGGCAGTCACTTCAAGCACTTGCGCTACCGAGTCTACATCCTAGAAAGTGCCTTATTGGGTAGTAACCCGGTGACCAACGAACGGCTGGAGCGCCTGAAAGCAGCTCGTTTGTATCTAGTGACCTCTCCGGTTGACAACCCATTGGCCGTGGTGGAAGCGGCACTGCAGGGAGGATTGCCCCTGGTTCAGTACCGCCACAAAACTGCTGATGACGAAGTCCGGTTACCGTTAGCGCAGCACCTAGCTCAACTCTGCCGCCAATATGGGGCTCTGTTTATCGTTAATGATCGAGTTGATTTGGCGCTTGCTGTGGACGCAGACGGTGTGCACTTGGGCCAGCAGGATATGCCCGTTGCCATTGCGCGCCAACTGCTAGGGCCGAACCGAATTATTGGTCAGTCCACCACCAACCCCAGCGAAATGGCTAAAGCGATTGAATCCGGCGCTGACTACATCGGTGTGGGTCCAATCTATGAAACGCCCACTAAGGTGGGTAAGGCTGCCACTGGTCTAGACTATGCTCGCTATGCCGCCGCTAAAGCACCTCTGCCCTGGTACGCCATTGGCGGCATTGACGCAACTAACCTGCCGGATGTGCTGGCTGCCGGAGCTGAGCGGGTTGCGGTCGTACGGGCGATTATGAGCGCAGCCAATCCCACCGAAGCCACCCGCGCCCTGCTGGCGCAACTGACCTTGAATGCGAGTCCTGTTCCATGTCCTCCGACTGCTCCAACCTGATTACCCTCCAGGTCAATGGCGAGCCCCAGACCTGTGCTCCTCAGACGCTACTGCCCGAATTTCTGACCCAACTCAAGCTCAACCCGCGCCTGATTGCGATTGAATACAATGGCGAGATTCTGCACCGTCAGTTCTGGGAGCAGACGCAGATGCAGAATGGCGACCGGCTAGAAATCGTGACAGTTGTCGGCGGAGGCTAAACGGAAGTATTAGATCAAGAAGGTGGCACTGCTGGACTAGGCACTGCTGGTGCTGTGGGATCTGTGGGTACTGCTGGCGCGGTGGGTCCTGGTGAGACCAGACCTGGAGACGCTGGTGCAGGAGAGGTCAAGCCCGGTGCTGTTGGCGCTGGGGGTGTTTGGCTCGGTGTAGGCACCTCTAGAGATGGTGCTGGGGTTGGTAAGGGACTAAACTCCGGCGTTGGTACGGGCGATGGTTGTACCAACTGACGCAGTTGCTCCTGGTTGGCACGATCTGAGAACCACCAACCGCCCAAGCCGAGACCCAAAGCCAGCAATACCAGCACCGCCAGTGTCGCTTCTCGCCAACGACCCCGTGGCTCCGGCAGAAGCTCAGGCTGCTTGACCAAGTGACCGGGAATCAGCGTGGGTTGCGGCTCGCTGAGCGGTTCAACCTCGGCAACTTGAGCCGCAGCAGTGGATTGCCCCAACCTAACGCTAGGTTCTGCCTGTTCACTCGTTGAGTGTGGAGGAAGCGGATCCTCGCGAATCGTTGGGACGTCACCCAAATCTATGCCTTGAGCGAGCGGATCCTCACGAATCGTTGGGACACCATCCGCGTCTGCTTGGGTCGTGGTTGAGTTCCGGGGCAGTGTATCTTCCAAAGACTCAGGATCAATTGCTTTGGGTGGCTGTAACTGAGCGTGAATTAACACCACCGAGACGTTGTCATGACCATTGCGGGTATTGGCCAACTCGATCAAGCGAGTACAGGCTTCAGTAAGCGAGAGCTGCTGATCAAGAATCGGACGCAGGGTCTCAGTCCAATACTGCTCCACCCGGTCGTAATCGCTGAGGCCGTCAGAGCACAACAGAATCACGCAGTCGTCATCTAGGATGAAGCGCTGCACTGAGGGATGTAGAAAATCAGAGGCTCGGGTGCCTAAGGCTTGAGTTAAAGCCCCGGCATCTGACCGTTGCAGTGCCTCGCGGTACAGGGCATGCCCCAGACGCACTTCCCTCGAGGCAACATCGTCATCCACAGTAATTTGGTGACAGCTATCGCGGCTGATCCAGTAGGCGCGACTATCGCCCACGTGAGTAATGTACAGCTCGTGGCTGCTCTGGCTGACTCCTGACGCCGGGGCTAAAGCCATGACCAAGGTGGTGCCCATCCGCTGGCGAGCCTCCCGGCTGGCACTGTCGTTCTGGCCCACAATCAGGTTGTTGACCACCCGCACCATCGTGTCTAGTTGGGCTGCAACCACAGCCGGAGGCGTTAAGTTCTCCTGGTCTAGCTCGGTGATCAGGGCCTGAGCTTGGGGGCGCAGCGTTTGCACAGCCTGACGGCTCGCCACTTCCCCGCCTTCATGCCCACCGATGCCATCGCAGACAATGCCCAGGCGAATTTCGCGGCTGGTTCCCAAACGGTCATTGGGATAGCAGGTATCTTCGTTCTGAGAGCGCTGAGGGCCTGTATCAGTGCCACCTACAATCTGAATGCTCAGGGGGACGGTTCGGGCATGATTCACTAAAATCGCATCTAACTTGTTCTGAGCCTCTGGAATGCTCAGACTGCCAGAGGTCAGAGACTGGCATAGCTCTTGTAGGGCAGGCACTTGCTCCACCGGCGATTGTGCTAGCCAACGGGACCACAGACCGACTAGTTGCAGCTCGGAGACGGGGTGCTCGATATCGTCAAACAGCAACTCCCGCAACCGAACCAATGGCCCATCCACGCGTATATTCTCAGGCCAGAGCAGGCTCGTAGCTGCCCCTGCTTGGGCCAGAGGTGTCCAGAGCGCGAGAATCTGCTGCAACCAGGCGAGCTTGCGCAGCGTCGAAACTCCTGCCCAGGTTTGCTCTAGAGTTGGTTTGAGTTCGCCCCGCTCATCTAGGGGGCTCTTCTCTAGAAGCAGAATTTCTCCCACTTCCTCTGACAACACACCATAAACCTCAGGCAAGTGTAATCGCCAGGGCTGAAGCTTGAGATAAGTTAGGAGGGTATCCGACAGCTCCTCCGGCAATTGCGGCATCCAACTGGGACGAGTATCGAGCAACCGTTGGGGCCCTACAACTCGATATCGGTCTTGTAAAAGGCTGCCCGTTTCCCAGTGCTGAGCAGTATCGGCTAACTCGCTAGGGATACTGGCCCACAGGTAGACATGCGGCAGCGACGTGCGGCAGCGCTGGCAGAAGCTATGGGTCTGCGGATTAGGGCTCTGGCAACTGGGGTTGGGGCAGTAGATGATCGGCTCATTGCTGCTCATGGGACCCACTCACACTTGGAGGCTTGTTTCCAATCATTGAAGCCTGAAACTCTATGTTTCAAATACCCACTCCTGCTGACCCATCCGAATCACTTCTCCTCTCCGTAAATCTACCGGCTCGTGGGGCTTCAATCGCTGACCATCCACGAAGGTACCGTTAGAGCTACCCAAATCTATCAGGTGGTACTGTCTGCTCTCCTGAGAGCTGAGCGAAATACAAGCGTGGTAGCGAGAGCATTGCAAGTCTTGAATCTGGATTCGATTACTGCCGTCGCGTCCGAATGTGAGGGGCACTCGCGCCAGGTTGATGCTCTCCCCAGAAGCCAAATGCACCAAGCGAGGTGTTTGAGCGGCTAACTCTGTCGGCTGCGTACTGAGTGTACGCGATACAGGCGTTGGGCGTGAGGTCGGTATAGGAGCTTCTACAACAAACGTCGCTGCCACCTTTGGTACATCCGGTAAAGAATTAAGCTTAGCCTCGTTAATCTTGACCTTAGAAACACCTGTTTCCGGAACACCTGCCTTAAAAACTCTAGCCTCAGGCGTTCCCAAGCTTGCCCGCAGAGCCTGGATCTCGGCATCCTCAGCTGACTGCATGTAGGGCTCTGGCGCTGGGATCTTTACGGGCTTACGCCCTGAGCGGAGTGGCGCTGCATCTGGACCGAGATTGCTCACTCGTACTTCCTCTAGGTGAAATCCTAGAGGGTAGAAAGCATCCACACGGGTAATCAGCAAATCACGGACCAGCAGGGGGCCATCCTGTTGCAGCTCAGCTAGGGTATAGCCACCCAGAAGCAAAGCTAGATTATCTTTCACGGCAACAGTGAGGGCCTCTAGAGGATCTGACAACTCCAAAGCTACCCGCTTGGCATCAATGACCTGGTAAGTGAGGCTCAGAGTTAGCTTGAGCGGCTGCTGGTCGCGTGAGCAGAAGTCACCCGCTTTGCTTTGCACGCGTAAAGTCCGTAAGCGCGTGTCTACAATCAGAAGCTGACATTGCTCGAGCAATGGGACTGCCAGGTTCATATAGCGGCCTGGTGGCATGGTACGAACTAAGCGCCCATTCTTGAGCAGAAAGCCAACGCACCCTTCCTCAATCGTAGCCACTGAGAGCGGCGTCAAAAGGCCAAGGCCAGTTTTTTGAATCAGAGGCGAGGGGTTAGAGGTCATAGCAGTCCAGTGATGCGGGGCTACACCAGCCCCTCCCCAGTTCAATGCATCCCCTCCAGGATAAAGCAGGCAATCCCAGACTCTACAGATCTGATATACTAACCTTCTGGCATGGCGGCATAGCCAAGTGGTAAGGCAGAGGACTGCAAATCCTTTATCCCCCAGTTCGAATCTGGGTGCCGCCTTAAGACCTGAAACCTTTATTAGAAAAGCATTTCAGCCCCCTTGAAGGGCTGTTTTTTATGCCTTAAGTCCGTATTAGTTGGCTTAAAGAAAGTGTCAGATATTGCACAAAAACGACAGATTTGCACAGAGAATGACAATAAAGTAAGACAAAAGTAAGTACAAAATGGCCGAGGACGGGCACGATCTGGTGATTGATGAGGCGATCCAGCAAGCCAATCAACGGCTGAAGGATTCCCGGCTGCGCATCAGTCTGATGCGCAGAGGGGGCGCAATCTGCGTCCAAGCAACATTCCCGCCGAAGCCAGGAAGTGTGAGAGAGAAGCCCCATCAACAGAAGCTTGCCCTGGGATTAGATGCCTCATTAGAAGGAGTAGCCAAGGCAGAAAAGGTTGCACAGATGATGGGGGCAGAGCTTGCCTTAGACCAATTCAAATGGAGTGATTGGTTAAAGCCGGACCTGAACGAGGGCACTTGTTTTTACTGGTCGTCCAAATTGGAGGAGCAATTCTGGGCAAAGCATAAACCCAAAAGTAGACCCACCTGGGAGAAGGATTACAAAACGGTGCTGCGCCGCCTTCCTCCAACGCAGCAAATGACTCCGGCTCTGCTGCGTCGCATTATTCTGGAGACTGAGCCCGACAGCAAAAACCGCACACGCACGGTAATGGTTTGCAATGCGCTGGCCAAGTGTGCAGGATTGCCAGTCAGCTTCAGCGACCTACGCGGCAAGTATTCAATGCGCAGGGTCAGCGCCCGTGAGCTGCCCTCAGATGAACTGATCGCCAGCTATCGAGAGCAGATCAAGAATAAATCTTGGCAATGGGTGTATGGGGCAATGGCCGTCTGGGGTTTACGTCCTCACGAGGTCTTTCACCTTGATTTGCGAGAGTTCCCGGTGGTGGAAGTGAGCAAATTTACGAAAACGGGCAGACGATATGTTTATCCGCTTTATCCAGAGTGGGCAGAGCAGTGGAAACTACAAGATATAAAACTGCCTAATTTAGAAGAACTGAATAAGCAGGAAGCTGATTACGACAATTCGAAGTTAGGAACTAAAGTCTCTGGCTGGTTCTCTAAAAACAAGGTTCCATTTCAGCCTTATGAGCTCAGGCATTGCTGGGCACGCAGAGCATTTGAATTTGCACTGCCGCCTGACTTTGCCGCCGTCTTGATGGGCCATTCAGTCACTGTGCATTGTGAAATTTATAGAGCTTGGATTGGTGAGCAAACTTACAGGCGAGCTTACCATGCCATAATTAATAGAGCGGATCGTCCTCAAGCACCGACTATCCTACGGACGACCAGTCCCTCTGAACAGCTGTGACGTTGACTTTAATTACTCTATATTTGCGCTTTCTATTGTCAGACGAGGGAGCGGGCTGAACGGGAGTAACGCGAGCATTCGCCCAGTGATAGCCTTCGAGCCAAAGACCCCAATCAATACGCCTTTGAATCGAGCGGACACTGTAACCGTTGCCTAAGTGTTCAGCAGCTTCCTTAAGATCTAACCACTGATCTGTAGGCAATGGCTGGGGCCTGGAGGGGATTTTGATCTGAGCAATTCTAGGCATTTTTTTCGCCTCTAACCTTGAGTTAAGTTGAGCAGCTGCTCAAAAATTGCCTGAGCTTTCTCTGGCTGCATGGCAGCAATGCGTCTGCTGATTTCCTTAGAGTCTGGCTTCTGCCCAGAGCCTGAATAGCCTGAGTCTGAATATAGGCACGATGATCTAATCTCAAATTATCGGGGCAGATCAAAAATGAGGCATGGCAATGGGCTACGGTGCTATGGTTACTTCGGGTTTAAGGCCATACGAAGTGTTTCGTTTGGACTGGAAAGATTTGCCGGTGGCTAGGGTGCAGTTACTTACAAAGACTGGTGAGCGTTTCACTTATCCTCTTTACCCCGAAAGGGCAAAACTTTGGCAACTCCAAAACATCAGGTTGCCGAATACTGGTGCTTATGACAACGTTTGGCACGGCACTAAAATATCTAAGTGGTTTTATGAGCACGAGTCTCTCATGAAGCCTTACGATCTTCGACACTGCTTTACAAACGGGAATCTGAGCTTAGTTTGCTACCCGACTTTGCCTTAACACTCACGGGTCATTCACTAATAACACGTACAGAATTCACAGAGAATAAATTGGTGAAGATACCTGTCGTAAATCCTGTGATGCGCTAATTCTTCAAGAAGGTCTAAATCCCCCAGCCTCTACTGGCTCGTTATCCAACTCCGACGCACCGCACTCACATTAATTTTGTAGACCTTGTAGAAGCGCTTACCATTCTTCCTGCTAGAAGCCGAGACATCAATCCAGTGGTAGCCTTCTTTCCATTGCTTCTCTTTGATCCGCCTTAGGATACTTGAGCGACTATAACCATTGCCAAGGTCTTGGCTGGCCTCATCTAAAGATAACCACTTGTCATCAACGGAGGGTTTAAGAACCAGACCAATCTTGAGCCTGCGCATAACTGAATCTCCTTTTCTCTCGCCTAGGAATTGTTACATTTCTAAGAGCTTTATCAGAGAGCTGAACATCCGCCGCGGAAAAGCAGATGTTGAGTGCAGCAGAGCAAATCTCTCGTGCCTTTTATTTGAAGCTAAACTACCGTTTCAGCAAACTTTAATCTGCATGTGAGTGTTAGTAGTTCGGTTAGCCCAGTCACATATCAGCTCATCCAATCTGCTCCATTTTCTAGCTATCGCTCCCCATGTATGAATGCAGCAAGGCACACTGGCTCTTGCTACTGATCTGTCTACCCAATCCTCTCAAATATTGTTGGGTTCTCCACGTGTCTAATGAATACAAATGAATCCTACGGCATGGCTACCATAGTAGTCAACATGGTTCATAAAATGTAGCCGGGAAACTTGATAGGTTTTTGGTAGTCAAAGTCCTCAGTTGGTCCTCATATGGCTACAGTTTTTTCTTCCCCACTGGACGCGGAGTACAAAGAGCGTCTTGCGGCTTGGGTACAGGATGAGAGCAGGCAGCTAGGTAGTGAACGCCAGTTAGCACTTCAACTGGGCCTGGCCCCTAGAGCGCTGCAGAAGTGGCGCAATGGTGAGCTCATAAGAGGGCTGAGTGAGGCAAGTCTCGATGCGATTGCTCAGTATCGCCGAAAGAAAGAAACCCAACCTTGGACATCCCGAACAGTACGAGACTGGCTGACTGGACAGGACGAAGTACCTCAAATCCACTCAAAACGGCCCATTACAACTATGGGAGACCTGCCCAAAGCAGCTGTGATCGAGAGCTTGCCCGCTCGGGAGTGGGTGCAGCATGCGCCTATAGAGGAAGTCCTAGCAGTTATCCAGGATGGACTGCAAAGACTAGAGAGAGAATGGAAGCAAAGGCAGAGTGAGTAGCAGCAATGATTCCCTCACGTCGATACTGGGGGTTTGCTCAAGCATGAAGCTTTGCCCTTATGGTTCAACGACTCTTGCTACTAAAGCAGTTTGGCGCTGCTGCCGGTTCAGTTTTCAGTCCCTCCAGTTCTAGCTAGTGAACTCTACATCTGTCGTCACTGATGTAGAGTAAGAGTCGCTAGTGAAGATAGATGAGAGATGAGGGGGCAAAAATTCTGCTAGCAATTCCTCCCTGGACGTCCCATAAAAGGGTTGACGTGGTTCGGAGACAGCCCTTGGAGCCCTGGGAATACTGTCGGCGATGGGTGCCGAAGTTCTATAAGATCGAACCCGATGAGCACGGGTACCGAATAGCCTGTGTTAAGGAAATAGCAAGGATCACAGGCTATAAATACAGCTCGGTAAACAACTGGGGGCCAACCCTTGAAAGCTACCCTCAAAAGCTCAAAGATCAGATTCTCCAGAGCATTCGGAAGGAAGATATTATCAACCAGGTGCGGGAGTTGATCCCCCTTCCTCCAAATTTTCCCGAAGAATAACTATCGTCAGTGACGACAAAAAACTTGCTCTCCACTCCGGAGAGCTTTTTTATAGAAGGTACAGCAGTGGTGTGTCTGAACTTGCTTACGTCAGTAGGCGTTGAAGGGGCAAATCGATCTAAAGAAAGAGCCAGTAGAGGCGAAAAAGGTAGAGCAGCATCAGCCTTGAGAGTTCAAGGTGTTGCACGGCAGAAGGTCAATACAGGTTGGGTTTCGTTGCAATAGAACATCACTCAACAAGGAGCAACATGACATGCAAGAAGGTCCGAGAACCCCACTCCCGCCAGGGAGAATACAAACTGACGAGCCAGGAAGACAGAAGGTGCTCCTCCTAGCCAGCGGTTCGAAGGGAGCCGTTGATGAGGTCCTTCGCCAACTGTTTCTAATCGGC
Source organism: Leptolyngbya sp. FACHB-261 (assembly GCF_014696065.1). Lineage (NCBI taxonomy): Bacteria > Bacillati > Cyanobacteriota > Cyanophyceae > Leptolyngbyales > Leptolyngbyaceae > Leptolyngbya > Leptolyngbya sp. FACHB-261. The sequence continues at coordinate 100,252 of NZ_JACJPL010000036.1, forward strand.
TTTGCACAGCCAACGGAGTGGAGCCCCCCTGTGCCAGATAACCTCTCTCCTGGACACGTGGTCCGTGTTTTGACTCGCACTGTAATGTTGGAGAACTAAGGCATGCATCTCACCGAGCTTAGACTCCGGCTTCTTTACCGAATTGATGCAGCCCAAGCTGCCACCCGAGAGCAGGCAATTGCGGATATCGGCATCAGTGCTTCCACTCATCGCACGCCCCTCGAAGCCACTGCCAAGGAGTTGCGACAGGTATCAGAACTCTGTGATGAGCTTAGCGACCTGGCAATCGAGCGATATCAGCTCTTAGTAGAGGACATCACGGAGGTGGAGGGGCCTGATTTGGAGTCAGCTCTCTTTGATGATGTCGTTGAAGAGTTTGAACGCGACGGCATCTCGGGTGAACCCTAAAGCGAGCATCAGCTGAGCGAGAGCTGAGTAAGGACAAGAGGAAACTCTGTCGGTCTTGTTCAGCTAGCACGCCATCTTGAGTCTTGACTGCCCATAAAGGCTCTGAGCCGATATTTCCGGGTACTGCGCTCAAGGTCTTACCAGGATCAAAGAGCTTTGGTCTTGCACTGCTCCTAAGCGTGTTGCTCTGCAGATTTTCGTTTTCTAAATAGAAACTCAAGTTCCATTGCTAGCTAGTCGTTGATTAACAAAGTGGTTCTCAGGAGATAGCCTCGTAGAAAGTGTCTCTGCCAGAAGCGGGAGCCTGTTTTGTGTTGAAGTTAAAGCCTCAGGAGCTCAACTGACATGACTTCAATAGATTCTTTGGCATCGAGAAGGGTAACTCCTTACATTTGGGTGACGTGGTTGTCTAAGCTCATGGTTGATGAAAATCAGTGCGAGTGGGCGTCCTGGTTTCGCGCACATTACAAGTATGAGAAGACACCTAGTGGTTTCGACGCAGTGAAATGGAATTCTGCGCACAACGAGTTGGTTAATAGACGTGTGAAAGAGCTGGAAGCAGAAGGATTCACAGTCTACGTCGAGGATGACAATAGATTTGAGATTCTGGGTAGAGATGGAATCACCAAGGTTGCGGGGAAGGCAGATATTGTAGCTATTAAGGGAGATCAAGCCATTGTTGAGGACTGCAAAACAGGCAAGCCGAGAAGCTCAGACCATATGCAGGTCTTAATCTACATGCTATTGCTGCCCCTGGGGGCAAGACACTGTCAGGGGTTAAAGCTGGAAGGACGAATAGTGTACTTGGACAGCGTCGAGAACATCCTCGCATCGTCAGTAGACAGCTTTAGAGGGACTTTTCGAAGAACGGTTGAAACCGTGAGCAATTCAAGACCAGCCAGAAAAGTTCCAAGTTTACGAGAGTGCCGGTTCTGCGATGTCTCAAAGAAATACTGCTCAGAGAGAGTAAATGAGGATCTCCCTGAGGTAAGTCAAGAGCATGATCTCTTCTAAAACTCGTTCTAGGCGCCTAAGAGTTAAAGAGTTCTACTCAACTGTTTCCCTAACAAGCGGAAACAGGAACGAGGGAACCGAGCAACACTACTACCATTCAACAGTTTCCCACAGGCTTGAGAAACTCGCACTTATAAAAAAGCGGGGCAAATCACATTAAAAATTGCCTTGCTAACACCAGAATTATTAGTTGCGCACTAACGTAATGCCTCTGCTTGGCTAGCTTTTCATACCTTCTTTAAGGACAGCATAAATACGGGATGATTATCAAGGCTGGAAGATTAGTACAAGCGTACTGATGCTGTAGGCGAAGGCCCTTTTAATTAGGATTTTGGCTGAGCTCAAGCAGAATGGCGCTATCGGGAGCTTGAGCGAGCTTTCTTAGGAAACTGTCACAATCTGAGATGTGGCGTCACAGACTTCTAAAGCAAGTCCTAAATTAGGAGGCATACAGTGCTCACACACATCCTAACCCTGAAAAAACTTCCCAGAAGCGATGTTCCGGTAGCTACTGACCCAGCCTACTTACAGGCCTGTACAAATATGTGGTATCAGCTCCGTCAACAGTTTGATAGAACTATGGGGGTTGCTCAATGTCTAGTGGAAGGGATGCATTCCAGAAAGGCTTCCTAGCTTTACTGGCCTCGGATAGTAACCCAGAAGCTCGTTCTCTGTTTGCGTATCTCCGGCGGATGCTGAACCAGCATGGCCTGCACGAGTACGAGGCCAAAGACATTCTTTCTGAGGTTTGGCTGCGTACCATCAGCAAGTTCGAGTCAGGCCAGGTCACTCATATCGAGATTTGTGGAGCTTGGACTAGGAGGGTAGCTTTCAACTATATCAATGAGCTTAGCCGAGATGAAGCGAAGCGAAAGAAGCCCGTCCGAGAACTCAACCGGAGACACACAGGTCTTAATCAGGAAGGACTGTTAACTGACTTCTTGATAGAGAGTGGAGTGGTGTCTCAAGATAATGGTTCTGGTATTGAGGATGAAGCTGATGAAAATCTAAGGACAATATCGTTTGCCTTTGAGCGGCTCTCTAAGGATGATCGGCAAATTTTGTATCTACAGTTCGTTGATGGACTGTCTTTCAAGCAGATTAGCGAGCGATTAAGCTCTGAGGGTCGGCGTACTTCTAGTGAAGCAGCCTTGAGGCAGAGAAGCAGTCGCGCCCGCAAGAAGTTGCGAAGAATTTTTCACCAATTGCGCTGGCCAGAACCTATTTCCTAACTCTCAGCTTACTCAATCACGACTCAGTACGTCTCCCTGAGGCACAGGAGAGGTGAAATCTGCCTTTTCTCAACTCAAGCTAGCCCTCAGCGTTGGGAAAATTTATAGCCGATTTGCATGTCACAAAGTTAGGGGTTCTGTCACTATCTTAGGATCTGAATCACGGGAACGTGTAAAGGAGTTACTTTTGATGGAAGCGGGTAGAGATTATGCACTTCCGTGTTCCAAAGAACACAGGAGCCTAATTCGGGAGTACTACAAGTTGTCCCTACTTCCGATGTTAGGTGTAGAAGACGCAGCCCGTATGGAAGAGATACTGAGTAAAGCTGAGTCTGACAATCTTCTAAATTTTTGGTTGAATGAAACCGACCATTTTCTAGATCACAAGTTGAATTCAGAGACTGACGACCATATCAAAGCTGACAGGAATCAGCAAGCCTGGTTGAGAGAATATCTAGGTGTTTCTCAAGAAGATTATAGAAACGGTGAGCAACCTGACTCTCTATATGAGCCCGGCTCCCATAAGGAGCAGTCCAACTGCTCTTTATCAATACAAGCTCAAGGTAAGGATCAAGTCATTGACTTATTACCTAGAGGGAGAGATTTTGACCCAACTCTAGCCGAGTTAATTGAACACCCCTGTCCTGAGTGCGGCAAGCCTTTAGGGGGACATAGATTTAGCTGCTTTTCCTTCCAAAAGATCAAGCCGCAACCGAGGTTTAGATAAAAATTCCGAGGCTACTATCTTATGAGTACGGGTGGTAGCAGCCTGTACTCATAAGTTAGGTCAATTCCACCAAAAATTGGCTCCCCTATTGAGCCCATAACTTGAGAATGGAGAATGTCATCCTACAACACTTTACTCTCCAAACGCTCGCATCAAAATTTAGACTTTACTTACACTCTAGTGAGGTTATTCAGCTGACTGAAAGAGAAATCTGTCACAAAGACATAGAAATTTCCACTTATCAATAGAAAGCCATTCATTGGATAGGGTACTAAGAATAAGACTATGGCATTGCAATCCAATCCACCCACCCAGCTTTTATTGGTTGCTGTGGTGTTCATTGCTTTAGGAGTTGTCCCAGGTTCAAGAAATCTGCACAGAGACGCATGGAGGGTAGGATACAGCCGGGGAGAAACAGCAGGATTCCATCAAGGATTGAATACTGGTAGGAACCAAGGATTTACAGAAGGAAAAATAGAGGGTTACCGAGAGGGCCTGAGGCGAGGAACGCGAATAGGACTAAAGCAAAGTGCAGAGATAGTTCAAGCCTTTGTACTCAGCAGTTCGTCTATCTCGGGAATCTTCTTAGGAAGTATATCAGGCTTACTTCTAGCATCATGCTTAGCTTGCTATGCGTACAGAAACAAAAATGAGGGAAAGACAAAAAGAATTCTACTTATATTGCTGACTTCCATAGTGAGTCTGGGAGTCGTGGTCAGCACAATTTTCGCGAGCGGCACCATTTTGCTAATTTTTCTCAATCGTCTTCCAAAGGCTTCACTAAATTCTTGCCTGATTAACTCTGAAAACCTAGTTGAGAGGAAACGGTTTGAGCCATGAGACTAACAGCTAAGCGTGCTGCTACGTTAGGTGTATTCGTCATAGTGGCAGCCGCTTTTATTAGTAAACCCCCCGGATTGGATTCTGAGATCTCAAAAAGCCTAAACTGGAAAGCTATCCCCTTGTCGTACAGAGACAAGCATTGGCAAAGGCCTGAGGATGTAGCGCAGCTTTTTACTCAGGCCATAGCAAACGCTGATCTAGCTCAAGCAACTAATCTAGTCTGCCAGAAGATTCGTTCAGACTTTATTAAGAACACTGGTGAAGCAGAGCAGCTAAAGCTTCTGTATTTTATCTTGAGTTGGGCCAAGAACATGGGTCCAGACGGCTCTAAAGTTCTGTCAATCGATTTGAACCACGTTGAGTATCAAATAAGTGAAGCTAAGAACAACGGCAACTCTGTAACAGTTCAACTTAGGGGATACTTCATCGTCAATCTTCTCTTTGGTAGCTACCAGGAGGTTCTTGGAGACAATGAACTTTATCAACTTGAGATGGAAGATGGAGAATGGCGGATCTGTTCTCCATAGCAACAAGTGATCGAACTATATAAGCTGCCGAAGGGTCTGCCAGAGAGCGCTCACCTGTTTGGCATTTGACCAACGTCAAGCTATGGATCTTGCTCTTGGTAACTAAGGTTGGCAAAAGGGATAGGTAAACCCAGATCTCTAAAAGACTACCCGGTAGCGGACCGTGAAGCAGACATTTATGACTTGTTTGCCCTGCCTCGACGCCCGGCGTCACATCTGCTGATTCGGGTGACTCACAATCGGCGAGTGGACCACGAAGCGCGATATCTGCACCAAAGTCTGGAGCAAACGCCAGTGTCGGGGGAGATAAGCGTAGCCGTGCCGCGTCAGGAGCAGCGACCGGAGCGTCAGGCCAAGCTCAGCCTGCGCTTGTCAGCTTGAGCATTCAGCCGCCTCGCCACCATCGGCAGCCCTCGACCCTGTCCCCGGTTCGCTTGCAGGTAGTCTTAGCCGAGGAGGAGTCTATCGCCAGACGTTACCCCCATCCGTTGGTTACTGGTGACGACCTTGCCGGTCCACTCCTTGGCAGAAGCCGTACAGTGTGTGCGCTGGTACCGCTTGCGCTGGCTGATTGAGCGCTACCACTATGTCCTCAAAAGCGGCTGTCAACTCGAGAAGCTGCAGTTGGAGACGGCGGAGCACTTGGAGCGGGCTTTAACCACTTACTGTATTGTGGCTTGGCGGTTGTTGTGGTTAACCTACCAAGCGCGGCAGCAGCCAGAGACCACTTGTGATGCTGTGTTGAAGGGCCATGAATGGCAAGCCCTCTATGGCACGATTCACCAAACGACCACACTGCCTCAGAGCGCCCCAACTTTGTATCAGGCAGTCGCTTGGCTGGCTCAACTGGGCAGTTTTTTAGGTCGTAAATAGGATGGGGAACCGGGCGTCAAAACGATTTGGCGAGGCTTACGAAGGCTCCATGATATTGCCGCCACTTGGCAACTCTTACGCCCTAGCTCTGCCTCTCCACCTGATTCAACACTTATGGGTAATGCTTAGCCCCCGCGTCGGGGAGCCAAACAGACAAGAGAGCCCGGCTCCCTATCCCTTGAGCGAAGCCAAACACATTACTGCCTCCATCGCTACCTGTTAACTTTTCAAGCACATTCTGTGAAGTTTGCGAGCTATCTGCATAGTGAACCGTGAAAATACTGGATTAAATTATAAGTCTAAAAAAAAATCAGTGAATTCATTAATTACCTACGCTTTCCTCAGCCGTTATATTCAGAACTATAGCAGCTAGGGAATACAGGCAATGAACAAAGAAATATTAGCAAACAGCCCAGAAAGCAATACTACTGTAAACCCTTGGAACCCTCTTATTCCCACCAATAGAGATATAGTACGAACTGAAGAACTGGCTTCAAAAAATGCTGCTACAGCTGGAATTTTGAGCTTCATTTTTCCCCTGGCTGGGCTCATTTACTTAAATAGAGGGATCAATTCGCTTAAGATTCTAGGCTACTTTTGTGCTGTAAGCTTCATGTTTTACTCAGTGACGGAAGCAGAAGAAAGTTCAAAAAGTTTTGACAATTCTCTGGGTCTGATAGGAGCTGGAGCTATAGCAGCCGAACAAGTAATGGCAGTTAACAAAGCTCGTCAACGGCTACAAGAAAAAAACATAGCCGCTTCAGCTTCTAGCTTCCATAAATCCGAAAAAGATTTCACTGGAGTCAGAACAAATCAAGAAGCTATAAACCGGCTGAAGCACCTCAGGGAAAAATATGAAGCCAGTGAAATTTCTGAAGAAGAATTCAAGCAACAAAAACAAATAATTCTGGAATCTCTGTGATTCCAAGTTGTTGAGACATTGTTAATCTAAAAGGAGCTACTAGTCATGAATAAGTTTCTCGGTAATCTAGGTCGAGCAATTAATGAAGGATTTTCGGAAGTCTCAACTCAAACCTCAGCCGAAGCCCAAAGAAATGAAGAACTTTCTAATTTAGAGGTCAAAATCAAGGAAATTGATCTCAAAATCGAGAAAAGATATACCCTACTAGGGCAAACAGTTGCTGATTCTCTACGAAAAACTGAGCCTGTTAATCAAGAGTTTCTGATGCCTTTATTTATTCCTATCAAGGAACTAGATTGGGAGCGACAGCAACTTTTGGAAGTCATTAAAGAAATCAAAGCTAAGCAAGCCGATCAACTGAAAGCGCAAGAACTAATTATAGCCAAGAAGCAAGTTCAGGATGAAGTGCACAAACTCCAAGAACTCAAAGATATGGGAGTAATTGACCTAGAAGAATTTGAAGTTACAGAAGCTAAATTGAACAAGCGTGTCGATAACTTTGAAAAGCTTTATAACTTAAAGATTGCCTTTGAGCGAAGTTTGATTAGCCGAGATGAATATCTGAGAAGAAAAGCAATGCTTGAGTAACAAAAAAATGTCTGAAAAGTCATCAAGGTAATGTCAGGTTTCTGACTGTTGAATGTTTGCAGAATGAGCCGCCTTTAGTAGGCGGCTTTTTTGGTAGTGCGTTAATCCAATGCGGAATTAGTAAAGTGAAGGGATAATCTAGTCCCTGAGACACTGATATGAGCTGTCCCCTGTGCGGTCACGCTAAAGCTCATAAACATGGCAAGCTGCCCAACGGTCATCAGCGATATCTGTGCCCCGCTTGCTATCAAACCTTCTCAGAATTTTTTGACAGTCTGTATTACCGTCGCCAGATCAGTTACGAACAAGTTAGACAAGTTCTACAAGCGTATAGTAAGGGAAGTAGCCTAAGAGATATTAGTCGAACAACTAGACTTGCTTACAACACGGTCGTGGGCATTTGGATATGGCAGCATAGTCGCTTGAAGACGACAGCCGTACAACGGCAGGATTAGCCCTTCAACCCTGGAATTGGCGTGATATTGCTACCTATCCCACAACAATCTGATGCACTACCGATTAGAAAGATGGTTTCGAGCAAGCGGGTATATGTAGGAGCTAGTCAAGCAATGTCTATGAGCACCCTAGCTCAAGCATTTGATAGAGTCAGCTACTCAAATCTTCTTCATAAGAGGTTTGTTATTGCTAGAGATTTCTTCTTGCCAATTCTTCAGGGTCACCTCCAGTAGGTCATTCAGGGTACTTATAGCTTTTGTGCTTCCTGTTAAGGCTGTATGTATTCTCATATATTCTTGAGGAGTGTGAGAATTTACTGCGCCCCAATGGCGTCTGGATTTTATAATCGAGAGTCTAATAATATTCTCCCAGTCGCTAGTTTCGACCTTTATTCTAACGGTATTTTTTACAAGAGGTTTGCAAAAACTCATTCCTCCGCCTGTTAATTTTGGATAAGGAAGCCATAAAGCCAAACCTTTTTCGCTCCAATCCTTAAAATTCCGAGTAAACAGTTCGCCACAAATACTACTTCTATAAATATCATTCTGGCCTTTTTTCAGCCCGTAAAGAATTGTTGTTCCTTCTGTGATTTCCTTCATCTGCTCATTGAAACTAAGCATCTTGTCTCTGATGTACAAGATTTTCTCTTGCTCCTCTTTGCTTATTTCCTCCAAAAATTTCTGTAGCGGCTTGGGGTGGGGAGCTTTTAGGTTAGGGATAGGCTCAGACACTGTAGAAAACACTTTGCTGCCTTCCAGTTGGCCAGGAATCCTGACCTTGATAACCTGGCCGTTGTCTACGTTCTTAAGCTCAAAATAGAGTCCGTCGTCAATTCTAGTAATTTCAAAAGAGAAGAATTCGAAAGGTAAAGCATGATGCTTTCTATCTACAAAGTTATGCTTATGAAAACAGGGGGAGATAGCTACCAGGCGAATAGATCGGTTGTAGTCAATTTTCTCAGAGAAAGGCCTCTCCTCTAACAGAGCATCATAGTACCTAGTCAACTGTTGAACGATATATCGATCTTCAGAGTTCTTAAGTTCAATAATAGTTAACTGTTGATTCTCATTCACTGCGAGGAGGTCACATACCTGCTTGTCCGTGAAGTGTTGACGCTTTATTGGATTTAAATTCAGTATTTCTCCTAAATTCTCCCAGACAAAATCTTCCAATGCTTCTTCACTTTCGAAGAAAAATCTTACTCCTGTCGCGTTAGGTAGATCGTGGTTCATAGAGTCATGTACTTAAAGTCTGGTCAATTCTACTCGTTCAGATTTGATAGAGAAAGGGGTACTCAATGAGTTGCCCAGTTAGCAAGCTTGGCTTACAAGCTTGGGGTTGAGGACTAACTGTTGGTCGTTCCCATATATTAGCGGGAATGCCATACCCAGTTTCACATCGCCTGAAAGCAAAGTAACAGTCTGTCGGGCTGTACAGAAGGTGGAGAAACTGCTCATCAAGTGCAGGCTCTTCCACTTGCTAGACAAGAAGCAACTGCAGTTCTCAATCTATGAGTGTAATGTAGTCATGCATGTGATGAAAACACTGATTGAGCACTCAAAAAACAGTGCTGTTACCAGATTGGCAAACGGAAACGGCACACATAGAAAGTGCAACTGGTAGTTGGGCAGGAGAGCAGTCTGATTGTTTGCACTACCTATGGTTGAGGACGGGGGCATGACCTTTGACTGTTCAAGCAGAGTGGCGTTCGCTTTCACCCTTAGCAGTTACATAGAGTGGATAAGGGCATCTCAGAGCGCCTCCTAGGAGCATGGCATTGACGACGAGCAAGGCTCTGAGCTCTTGCCTGCAAGGCATTGTCCCAACTGCTCGCTGAGACTTCCAGCCCTATGTTCTAGGAATTGATCTTCTAGCTCGCCCACGGGCGAAGCCTATCCAGCTCCGAATGGGGTGCTGGTGTGTAGCTAGCGAGGGCGATGGGTCGTTTGGACAAGGGTTTAGGAGATGGGAGGTCACAGTCTTTCCCTCCCACTTTCGAAACCGATGAAGCGAATCGCAATCTTGAGTCTGCTGATTCTAGGAGAGCTGCTGTTACTGGCTCAATTCAACCCAGTTCTGGCAAGTGCCCTACTGCATGACTATGTACAGGCACTTTTCGGAGTTCTCCTTGGCTCTTGCCTGAGCCAAGGCAGTTGAGGCAGGAGCCACCAGCCTCCCCTCAAAGATCTTCAGCTCAGACTGTTGATATACAAACTGTTAGGGTTTACATTAAAGACATCGAGAGTTCGAGTCCAAACAGTCTGAGGCAAAGGAAATGAAAAGCACTCTTCGCAACGCCGCTCTAGCTACCCTCTTCACGCTCGGTTTAGCTTCTGCTGCTCAAGCGGCCATCCCCGAAAAAATTCGGGAGCACTTTGAAACTGCCGCCATCCCAACCCAAGTGCGGGACCACATGCTGACGGCAGAGATTCCGGCTCAAGTCCGTAACCATCTGCTGACGGCTGAGATTCCCCAACAACTGCGGGACCGCCTACTGACCGCTTCCGCTGGCGTGATCAGCCCGTCCGATAGCCAGTACGATGTGCGCAACCTGCAAGCCGCGATTCCTGAGAAGCTGCGGGAACGGTTTGAGACAGCTGCGATTCCCGCCCAAGTAGAAACCCACATGCTGACCGCTTAAGCAACAACAGGTAATCGCCAGTGCCGCGCTGTGCCACGACTTTGACGATTTCCTCAGACATAGAGCCCCCGCCCCACGGCAGGGGCTTTCTTGTTGAAACCTCCAGCCCGAGGGGAAACCTGGAGAGGGCCATTTGGCACAAAAACGACCAGTTCAGCTCCCCTGGATGTCGTGGGGAGCTTTTTGTTGAGAACTGGTGCAAGATCTTGAGGTCGAGTCAAGGCTGCGAGCGGAGCGGAGCACCCGCAGGGCAAGACCTTGATGGGCAGGGACTTGCTAAGTGCTTGAGTGCCAGATGTATTGGCCCGTCATCTCCTGTTGAAACCCTGACTTCCGAGATCAGCTTCAATACTTTTGGAAAGCAGCCCCAGCCAAGTGGCTGCTCAAACCAGACTGCTCAATCGCCGATCACCCAGAAGACTGGAACCGCTAGACACTAACAAGCCCCAGGAAGTTCATTGGCTTCCTGAGGCTTGTTAGGACTCAAGATGCAGGGCTTCATTGCTTCATCGCAATGTAACCAGAGGACTTCACAAGGGTTGAATTCCCAGACTATGACTCTAGCGTCTCGTGCATTGGCTATATTTGTGGCGTTTTTGGACCGGGCACCCCCCACTGCTATCGGGCCTTACTTAAATCCTCGATTATTTGTAGGTTTCGCGAGCTTTAGAAGATTTTGAACTCTAGATAGCATGAAAGAATGGCGTTAGCTTTCCCACCTTAGAGAACTGTTAGGAGCGATATCAAAAAGTTCATTTGCAAGAACTTTCCATATAACGGTGTATAACACGCTTTTTAGAGGCATGTAACAGATAAATAAACCGAAACAGCTGTTCTGTGAGGGTTCTAGCTTTATAACGATGTGAGTTATAAAGCTAACTAATTTGCAATGTCTTTTCGTCTAGATAAGAAAGTGTTATATTGGTAGCACTCAATTGTTTAAAATTGAGCAGTCACTAAGTCTCGGACTTATTCCCTATGGCTTCATCTTCCCAGTCTCTCGGAGCTGCGCTATTGTTATATGCGCAGGGCCTGAGTAAAAGTGATATTGCGAAGCTTCACACCTCTGTGATTCGCTATTTACTACCTCATTGGAACGCACTTCTGCCTCAAACTGGCAAGAGCCTCACACATCAAGAGATTGAACTAGGCCTGGAGTTTGCGCACCAAGTTAGTCTAGATGATCTACAAAACCTTGACAAAGTAGAACGGTGGCAGTCTGAGATCTTCGAGAAGCTTGGTACCTCTCCTGGTAGTCGTCGGCAATATAAGCACCATCTCAAGAAGTTCTTGCAAGCTTGCGAGAACAAAGGCTGGTTTACCACTGCTCCCGTTGCCAAAAGCTCTACACGGTTACCCAAGGTTTGTGCCCCGAGGCTAAAAGGCAAACCGGGCTGCTGGAGGCCAGAGAATCGCCTGACCAAGAAGAAGATACTAGAACCCTATAGCTACAGACCAGCTATGGCAGGGGCAATAGATGGCAGGGTGGATGAAGATTCTGCACTAGCTACCAGTACCGAGGAACGGGAATCCAAACTAGAATTACAGTTAAGCGATTTCTATAGCTTTTGGCACGATTCGTATTATCCGCAAGCTAGACCTATTGAGCAAACGGTCAGCAAGGCTACGTTGAGAATCAGGCTTGAAGGTGTCTATAGGCTTCTAGGTTGGCTGAGAATTGACAAGGCAAAATCGTTAGACACTAGCCTCTCCTCAGAGGCTAAACGAGGTCTGCCCATCCCCAGATGGCTTCGAGACATGGCTAAAGCCTATCCTCCCGTGCCGACTGAACAGTTATGTCTTGAATTACTCATGCCTCTGGTGTCTATCAAAGGCGTAGAGGATTTGGAACGTGTGCAGCGCAAGGAAGTTCAGGAAAAGGCGTTCCAGGCTGCCAGGAAGACCTCTGCTTTAGCTTCTGCCTATATTCATTGGCTGAGGTGGCAACATAACCCGACTGATAAGCCAGATGAGGTTCTGGATGAGCAGGGCCATCCCATCGCTCCAGGTACGGAAGCTTTAATCCTTGATGCTCTGCTCACTGTTGCCAAGTATCTTTATCGCAATGAAATCGAAGCGGAAGAGGATTACGCTAATATTCCAGTCATCAAGGAACTGCGGCGGGAGAGACGCAAGACTGCCAAAAGAGTGAAGGAGTGGACGGCTACTAGTGATGAATCTAAGAAGTGGCTTTCTTGGCCCGAATTCTGTGCACTTGTCCAAACCCTCAAGCAGGAGTGTGCAAAGTTTTACATCGGGGGTAAGAAACGGAGTGTGCGCTCGATTGCAAGAAGCTATCGTCGCTACTTGATGTTGGCCTGGCTGCGCTATCTGCCGCCTGATAGACAGAGAACCCTGCGCGAGCTACAAGTAGGAAGAACGCTTAGAAGAGGCTGGATTAAGTCAGGGATCTTCACGCCAGCGACCTGGAGCCCTGAGGCTAGAAGATATATCAATGACGAAGGGGCGAAATGGTTCACCTACCTAGAAGTCCAGGACTCTAAGATTCGTACCAAGTTACAGCAAGATGAATTGCCGCCCATCTTGGGCAGTGCTTTAGATGAGTGGTTGTACAGAGGGTATCAAGATGGCGAGGGGAATTGGCATGGATGGCGAGAGGCTTTTCCTCCTAGTGATTTTGTCTTTCCGCAACTAACAGGAAAGCAGATGCAAGTCAATGGTGTGACAGGCATTTTTCAAAGAAGCGCGTTCAACAAAACCGGTAAGAAGCTCAACCCCCATTTAATCCGCAACATCTGTGCCAGCTACTACAACGATAAGGCCTCGGATGCAGAACAGCGCTCTTTATGCAGTGGTATGAGGCACAGCCTGAAAACTCACCGGGATAAGTACACCAAAGCAAAAGCATGGGAGCGCTCTCGGCTGGGTATCGAACTGCTTCAGAAAGAGCCCAGCTTTGAGGGAGAGTGACTGGGGTGGAAGCTGCTTTTAGGGAAGATCGAGAGGCCCCTCTAATGCTTGAGAAACCTCCCAGAATATTCCTGAATGCTCTAATAACTATATAGAGGCCAGGAATTTTTTCGGACTTTACTCACATAACCTTGAGATATACCCAGCTTTGCAGCAATGGCCTTCTATGTGACCTTTTGCTCTGGGCTTCCAGATCTTGCTCTGCAGCTCTCACAGCCGCTAACGTGCAGATGAGGTTCCATTCATTCCGAGGTGCGGCTTCTGGAGTGAGGTCACTGGCGTTAATCCGTTTTACAGGAAGATCAATGGGATAATCAAAACTTAGCTTGATCTGCAACGTCTCTCCCGCTCGCCAAGAACTCCGCAACCTCCCAATCTCCTGGTGAATCTCGGCTAGGATATGTCGGCGTACGAAAGCCGCAAACTCTGGGTCTGCTGACTCTTTTACCCACTCTGTATCAAACTCTCCACCCTCGAACAGTACCTCGTATTCTGTATAGATTTCACCTTCAGTTGGAGCACGCCCGTAGAGAACTGTGAACTCCGCTTTGAGCGCTGAGAGTCACTTGCAAGGACAACCCAGAATCAAGAGCGTAGGACAGGTCTGAAGATCATTGCTGTCTCGCCCTGTTCCAAAATGAGTTAAATCACCTGGCTTGGCCTGCGCTACCCATTGGATAACGCCCGCGTTCGGGTCCACCTCCCGCTCATAAGCAAGCCAAGCCTCCGCTCTATGCTGGGCATCTGAGGAACGGTGCTGTCCCATTCTTCCTAACCCAGCAACTTGAGTAATTTGTAATTGTGCTTGGGTCTCAACTCGTTGCCTAACTTGTACGATTTCCGCTTGAGCCACCCCTGAAGATTGAGCAAAATACCGCAGCTTCTGTCTTCAAAAGGGCACTGCAAACTTCTATCGAACCAAAGGTTGTTCACGATAGAGAAGTGTTGGTAAGCGGATCCGGATCAAGTGCTCAACGCCTATCGGCATCAAAGGTTTTACACGGCTCAGCCTTGGGTGGAGGCGCATTAAAGGAGAAGTGCTCAACGCCTATCGGCATCAAAGGTTTTTCACTTCGTAACACGGACTATCTTCCCCGAATCCCTTTAAAGTGCTCAACGCCTATCGGCATCAAAGGTTTTTCACACTTTGGCCTTTGCGGGCTCGGCAACCTACTGGGTGTGCTCAACGCCTATCGGCATCAAAGGTTTTTCACAAATCGCCTCTAGCCGCCATTTCTTTGCCGCCGATGGTGCTCAACGCCTATCGGCATCAAAGGTTTTTCACTCCCTGTCACTGTTGCTGCTGTGCGGGCTGCTGGAGTGCTCAACGCCTGTCGGCATCAAAGGTTTTTCACCACCCATAGCGACTAAATACTTTTCGCTGAAGCGATGTGCTCAACGCCTGTCGGCATCAAAGGTTTTTCACAAAGTGTGAGCTTGATCGCAGATGTTACTCAGTGGCGGTGCTCAACGCCTATCGGCATCAAAGGTCTTTCACAACGGGCTCAGGCTCTGGTGAATGGCGTTATTCCGTGCTCAACGCCTATCGGCATCAAAGGTCTTTCACACGGGGCAACACAAACTTGATCAGGGGCTTAGTGGTGTGCTCAACGCCTGTCGGCGTCAAAGGTCTTTCACCCACAGAGGAAGGCATGATTGAGCCTTTCTGTGACGTGCTCAACGCCTGTCGGCATCAAAGGTCTTTCACTTGCTGAATCCAGTCTTGAGGTTGCATTTCCGTCTCGTGCTCAACGCCTGTCGGCATCAAAGGTCTTTCACGAGGAAGGAGAGGCAATTCCCGACGTTTGACCAGTAGTGCTCAACGCCTGTCGGCGTCAAAGGTCTTTCACGAATTGGTTGATGGCGGCAAAACCACTAGTCAAATGTGCTCAACGCCTGTCGGCATCAGAGGTCTTTCCCTGATCAATTCGGCCACATCGCCTTTTACGCGCCTTGGGTGTGCTCAACGCCTGTCGGCATCAAAGGTCTTTCACCGGTTCTGACTGAGCCCGAAGCAATCTTTGTGCTGACGTGCTCAACGCCTATCGGCATCAAAGGTTTTTCTCATAGGGCACCATACCCCGTCAGTCTGCCCGTGCTGGTGCTCAACGCCTATTGGCATCAAAGGTTTTTCTCATAGGGCACCATACCCCGTCAGTCTGCCCGTGCTGGTGCTCAACGCCTATTGGCATCAAAGGTTTTTCACCGCTCAATTCTGCATCCTAGTTTGCGGAGTTCAAGGTGCTCAACGCCTATCGGCATCAAAGGTTTTTCACGTGCCGTGCCGGTTAGCGCTGGTCAGTGAGTCGATGTGCTCAACGCCTATCGGCATCAAAGGTTTTTCACGGTGCTTTTGCGGTCGCTTCTGGCAGCATTGATTTGTGCTCAACGCCTATCGGCATCAAAGGTTTTTCACCAGGAGGAATCTGCATGGCTGGCTCTCGAAAATGGTTGTGCTCAACGCCTATCGGCATCAAAGGTTTTTCACATGTATGGAGGTGGTTGGTCATGATTGGTGAAATTGGTGCTCAACGCCTATCGGCATCAAAGGTTTTTCACTTGAGCAGTTTGCGGAGGGGTGAGCGGGGTTTAAGGTGCTCAACGCCTATCGGCATCAAAGGTTTTTCACGGATGGAAGATGGAGCTACTGAGCAAATGGGGAGAGTGCTCAACGCCTATCGGCATCAAAGGTTTTTCACCTCTGCGTTGATTTTGTCGGCAAAGGCTTTATGAGGTGCTCAACGCCTATCGGCATCAAAGGTTTTTCACCTATCGGGCATTAGGCAAGCTTGTCTCTGAGCGACTTATGTGCTCAACGCCTATCGGCATCAAAGGTTTTTCACCCTCGCTATCTGTTCGGCGTTCCTGGCAGAGATGCGTGCTCAACGCCTATCGGCATCAAAGGTTTTTCACTGATCACCCCATCGTTGAGGACCATGATTCCAGCGGTGCTCAACGCCTATCGGCATCAAAGGTTTTTCACTCAGCATGTTGCCGGGAAGCATTTCGTCGTAGTAGGGTGCTCAACGCCTATCGGCATCAAAGGTTTTTCACGCTCCTTACTTCAATGGGCCACCAGAGACGATGACGTGCTCAACGCCTATCGGCATCAAAGGTTTTTCACGCAGGATATCCGCTTGTACTAATAACTGAGTCTCGCGTGCTCAACGCCTATCGGCATCAAAGGTTTTTCACCTGCGAGTTTTCTTCACCCCATTTCCCTAGTTTCTCTGGTGCTCAACGCCTATCGGCATCAAAGGTTTTTCACAATTAATAGGAAGCTTCCTATCTTCCACACTGATGTGCTCAACGCCTATCGGCATCAAAGGTTTTTCACCGGCTTGCGCTTTCAGATCTACACAGGCACAGTGAAGTGCTCAACGCCTATCGGCATCAAAGGTTTTTCACTTTTTAAGGTGCATCAGCCAATCATGCAGTTGACGATGTGCTCAACGCCTATCGGCATCAAAGGTTTTCCACCTGTGGTAATTGCATTAAACCGCCACTATCTTGTGGTGCTCAACGCCTATCGGCATCAAAGGTTTTTCACCTATAACGGTGGCTTCAGGCTGGAATATGATGTGAGTGCTCAACGCCTATCGGCATCAAAGGTTTTTCACTGCTTGAAACTCAATCGCCTGTATCGGTCCCTGGTGTGCTCAACGCCTATCGGCATCAAAGGTTTTTCACAAGCAGCGTCAGTTGCCTCCAAATAATGGCAGGTAGTGCTCAACGCCTATCGGCATCAAAGGTTTTTCACACACACTACAGCCGCGGTTCCCGGTAATGCCGCCAAGTGCTCAACGCCTATCGGCATCAAAGGTTTTTCACGAGTTTGACTTAGGTTTGGAGTTTTATGGCTCCTGTGCTCAACGCCTATCGGCATCAAAGGTTTTTCACAATTCTCTATAAACTTGTCCGCCGCCTACATTCTCGTGCTCAACGCCTATCGGCATCAAAGGTTTTTCACTATTTATCAATCCCCGTGATTACAATCCCGGTATGTGCTCAACGCCTATCGGCATCAAAGGTTTTTCACTTACGAGGTCGAGAGACAGAGAACGCTGAGATCTAGTGCTCAACGCCTATCGGCATCAAAGGTTTTTCACCAGGTCTGGCGGTTCATCATCCTCAAATTCTGGATGTGCTCAACGCCTATCGGCATCAAAGGTTTTTCACTCGTTATAGCTTTCCGGTGTTTCGTTGAGAATTCTGAAGCTGTGCTCAACGCCTATCGGCATCAAAGGTTTTTCACACTCAGAGAGGATGTCTTCCCAAAGATCATGGTCTGGTGCTCAACGCCTATCGGCATCAAAGGTTTTTCACTCAGGGCTGCAACGAGGTCAACGAAGACCACTTCGAGTGCTCAACGCCTATCGGCATCAAAGGTTTTTCACTGGGGGGCGTAGCTTTGCGAGCTTAAACCTATGATGAGTGCTCAACGCCTATCGGCATCAAAGGTTTTTCACCGGTATTGACAGATGCCTATGGTCCTCTTTATCCGCCGTGCTCAACGCCTATCGGCATCAAAGGTTTTTCACCCCCTGAATGTCTGACTTACAGACCGTGTTTAGCTTCCGTGCTCAACGCCTATCGGCATCAAAGGTTTTTCACCACTCGTGCTTAACGTTGGGGTGAAAAATGTCCGAGTGCTCAACGCCTATCGGCATCAAAGGTTTTTCACTCCTACAACTGCTTCAGTGGGCAACGGCTTCCCGATGTGCTCAACGCCTATCGGCATCAAAGGTTTTTCACCTCGGCAAGTAATTTCACCCCAGCCTAGGGGGATTGGTCGTGCTCAACGCCTATCGGCATCAAAGGTTTTTCACCCTGCAATCCAACCATGCAAACTCTGCTCTTAAGGTGCTCAACGCCTATCGGCATCAAAGGTTTTTCACTCTGGGATTCCACTCTGACGGTGAGGTCGGAAAGGGGTGCTCAACGCCTATCGGCATCAAAGGTTTTTCACCACTGCTGCCTACGGAATCGCCCGTGCTTGGATCGTGCTCAACGCCTATCGGCATCAAAGGTTTTTCACGCCTGCATTTCTACCAAGTAAATCGTTAACTGAAAGTGCTCAACGCCTATCGGCATCAAAGGTTTTTCACTATAATCCCTAAGCTGGCGGAAGGATTGCCGTTATAGGTGCTCAACGCCTATCGGCATCAAAGGTTTTTCACATCGCTAATAGCTGGCGACTTAGAAGCTAGAGCAGGTGCTCAACGCCTATCGGCATCAAAGGTTTTTCACCTCCTCACTCAAAAGCTTAAGCCCTTGAGATAGCATCTGGTGCTCAACGCCTATCGGCATCAAAGGTTTTTCACCTGATTGAGTCTATATCTGCCGCAGTGTGCATTTGGTGCTCAACGCCTATCGGCATCAAAGGTTTTTCACATAAGCCCGATAGAGCGCTTAAGCCATCAAATTTGTGCTCAACGCCTATCGGCATCAAAGGTTTTTCACCCATGCCCTGCTCGTCTGTATGCAGCCTGTTCTTCGTGCTCAACGCCTATCGGCATCAAAGGTTTTTCACTTTATGGCAACTGAACTTTACCCGCTACTCTCAAGTGCTCAACGCCTATCGGCATCAAAGGTTTTTCACGGGGCCTCTTTATTGCGCACTCTATCTGCGAGGGGTGCTCAACGCCTATCGGCATCAAAGGTTTTTCACGTTTGAATTGCGATTCAGCAGTCCTTGTTGTTTCCGTGCTCAACGCCTATCGGCATCAAAGGTTTTTCACAATACAGGGGTAAAAATCGGCTTAGGGATTCACCAGTGCTCAACGCCTATCGGCATCAAAGGTTTTTCACTGCCATTCTGCGGCTGCCGTTGGTTCTTCAGTGCGTGCTCAACGCCTATCGGCATCAAAGGTTTTTCACGTGTCTTTGATGCTTAGCGCCTCGCCTGCGACTGGTGCTCAACGCCTATCGGCATCAAAGGTTTTTCACGTTCACTGGTCGCGGCGAGTTCACTGGTCGCAGCGAAGTGCTCAACGCCTATCGGCATCAAAGGTTTTTCACAATCCAACTCAGTCGGGCTTGGTGCGACACCCATGTGCTCAACGCCTATCGGCATCAAAGGTTTTTCACCTCTTGCAAAACTTCGCAAGTCCCGAACAATCCGAGCAAGTGCTCAACGCCTATCGGCATCAAAGGTTTTTCACATGGTAGAGGATCGGGATGGGGTGCTCCTACTGGCTCGTGCTCAACGCCTATCGGCATCAAAGGTTTTTCACTGCGGGAGCTAAAAGCTTTGCTCTGTAAGGGGTGGGGAGCGAATTCTCAAGGCTCCGTCCTAAGGCAGCAATATCACAGCAAAGCTGAGACGTTGCTGCCTTAGGACGGAGCCTGAAAGCCATGTACGGACTGAGCTTCTGTAGTTGCAAGCATCTGCAGAAGCTAGAGAAGCCCGCCGAAGCCTGGCCTAGATTGGATTCGAAGCAGGAAACGCACCAGAGGCAGACCTTACAGCCACAGATCCTTGTATCAGACAATCCGATATCCCTCACTACTGGCAGGCCAAGCTTCCGGGTGATTGCACACCTGAACCCTCTCGACACAGCGATTGCACAGGCCAGCAAGTAGCAAGCTATCTTCTGCTGCCAGGACCTTCTCCAACTCCCAGCGCAATTTCTCGCGGTCCCGCTGGCTCAGCCAGCAGCGGAAGATTGACAATTGCAAACTCTCACCGTAGCCCTGAAGCAGTTTGTAAGCCTTCCGCCAGCGCTTTGGCTCGCGAATATCGTAGCAAACGAGATACCAATTTTTCGCTTCCCCCATAGTAGTCCTCAGCGCAGAATTAACTGACCGAACAAGCCACCTTCTCCCATCCACTCTTTTTCTAGAAGGCGTACTTCCAGCTCAAATAGACGGCGATAAGTCAGCGAGTAGCCAGTCACAGGATGTTTCCAGCTCTCCTCTTTGCGCCGCTCGTACAAGGTGATAAGCTTCTGCCGCCCGCTCTGGCTCAGCCAGACTTGCCCACCCCTTATCTCAAAATCGGTCTTGATGTCCCACTGTCCTCGATTGACTGAGCCTACTACTAGCAAGTCCACCAGTGGCACACGGAATATCTCCATGAGATCGAGAGCAAGGGGAGCTGCTTGGGAGCGAGGCTGATGATAGAAGCCAAGGGCTGGTTCTAGACCAACAGCTAGGATCGCGTTCATCACGTCCTTAAGTAGCAGAGCGTAGCCAAAACTCAGTAGGGCATTAAAGCGATCCTTGGGAGGACGTCGGTTGCGACCATTGAAGTGCATTTCTGGTGCAACACCTTTGCCAATTAGGTAAGGCAAAGCACCGAAATAGAGTGCAGCTAAATTACCTTCAATACCCAGCAGAGAGTCTAGGGATTCGGCTTTGGAAACTTGTTTGGGTGTGGCCTTCATCTGGGTGATGGCCTGCCGCAATGCTTCCGGAACTTCAGCACTGCCCCTCGTGCCCCGCATCAAAAACTTGCGCTGCCCTTGTCCACGACAAAGCACCAATTTCTGTGCCAGTGATAGACACTGCCCAGGATCACTCAAAGCAGCATACTGACGAATGCGCCGTTGAATGCTGCCCTGCCGATTATCGAAACTGCCGAGGTAACGACCGCCGCCAGAGATGAAGTGCACGCCAATTCCCTGCTCCGAGCAGAAATGCAGTGCTTGAGTAGAAATCTGGGCAAAGCTGTGCAGGACAAGCTGTCCTACTTGACGGGCAGGTATTTTCTCAACTGGCTGACCACGACGGGCAATTTTGATTTGTTCCCCTGTTCTGCCTACGCTGGTGCCAGGCTCTAGAACGTGAACCACCTGGCGGGTGTCATCCTCTGGAAACAGCCGGATTGGTTGCCACTCATGGTTATGAGCTAAGCGGGCTTCTTCAGGCAAACAGACTGGGGATAGAGAACAACGGGCACATAGCCGCTCATTGTCAGCAACAGGGGGACGATGGGGTGATGCTCTCAACTCCCTCGCCTGGGCAATTGCCTGGCGTACTGCCTCACGGCCTGCAGCGTCCAAGAGTACATGCACCAGCACATTATCAGCGTGATAACGAATTCTGCCTTCTTGGATTGAGATGCCCAGAGCCGATTCAAGCAGATAGGCATAGGCAAGAATTTGGATACAGTCACTTTCCCAAGCCTGAGGCTGATTTTGTTCATCTCGGTAGGCTCGGCCTCGTTTGTGCTCGTAAGGAATAGTTTGTCCATCCCGAGTTCGTAATGCATCCACTCGGCCTCGAAGGCCAAGCTCGCTACTTTCAAGGAATAGTTCTTCCCACTCTTCTTCTTCCTGTTTTTCAATCTCTACATGTAACCGTCGCCCTGCAAAAACAGCAGCATCTTGTGTGTAAAGTTCTTCAACCTCTTCGAGATAGAACAGCCGAGGGCAATAGGCAAGCGCATGGAGTGCAGAAACACGAACTGTATCCTGCTGAATTGCAGGACTACTTAGATTTTGCATAAGTAGAATCCGTAAGGTTGGATTGGTTCAACACTGCTAAGTGTTCAACGCCTTACGACATCAATGGTTCGATATTCTAAGGTGACTGAATCTCAGTCCAAGCTAGCTCAGGTGTTGGGCCTAAGCAGGCTTTCTGGAGGTCAAATCTCTGCCAACAAGTGCCTCTTGAACCGACATGATCGACCCAGATCGGTAGGGTAAGCAATCCGTCCTCATCCCTGATTAACCACTGCAGCAATTCGTCCTGAAAGTTCTCAGGCAGCAGGGTGATCGAATTGACTAAATCTCGGCTCTCCCCTAGACACAGGCCACCAAAACGGTTAATAGACGCAGGGTTTGCGAAGGCAAGACGCAAGCGTTCCACTAGAGTCGGCTTGGCGACATCGTTACCCGCAGTCACCTGAACTATAAACTGACAACCAGTTAGAAGTTCTTGGTAATCTGGACGAGCATTGCTGGGGTTGTGGATATCCTTCTTTTTGAAGCGGCGGAACGTACGAATTACTGTTGATTTCTCCGGCACAGATAGCATGGCAATTGCTAGCTGTGTGCCCCGATGCTTATATCTATCTGTCTCTCCCACCATCGAGAGCAACATGCCATAGACGGTTGAGGGGGGTGGGACTGAGTAGGTTTCTGCATACTCTCTGGCCCGAGACTGACGGAAGCAAGCAATCGGCACTTCGACCTGCAAAGCAAGCTGTCCATCAGTCCTCATGTTGTCAGCTCCAGTTGAGGCAGTTGTAGATCTCTAGTGATGATCTGTTTCAGATTATCCACAGCAGTTTTAACTCCTGTAAGGACGTTTGCCCCCAGTTCTTCCAAAGCCTCTCCATCAGAAGAGTTTGCAATTGACCCTGCTACCCAAAGTTCTTTGGGATTGATATCACCGTTTTGAACTCGGCGTACTAATTCTGGAGCTGAGATTTCTCCACCTTCGTCTGCTGCAAAGCAGTAAAGGAATCTAGGTGAGAAGTCTTGAGTCCAGCGCAAAACAATGCTCTCTGGGGAGAAATCATATAGAAAGCGCGAGTGATTACCAGCCACTCCTCCCAAAGCAGTTAGGCCATCTAGAACTGCGATGACACGTGACTGGTCTTTGAGGCGCTCGGGTGTCATTGCAAAGCCATATTGATACTGTGTTGCATGAACCTCTGTGCCGTAAAGAGAAGTCCGTCCTTTCTGCCCACTAGCGGCATTAAAGGTGATATCTCCGACGAAAGGAGTCGTTGAAACAGCACGGGTCACCTCTAGAACCCCACGTTTCGCAGTCGTTGTTCCTTTAGAAGCCTTCTTCCCCTTCTGTTTAGGTTCGTCAGAGGCTTCCTCCTTCGCCCCCTCCGCTCGCATGAAGCCTAGAACATCATCATCAATGTATTCTTGGTCGCTAAAATTAGTGTTCTCCCAAACGTTGTCGTTTTTATCGTCATCCCAACGCCGGTTTACTTTGTAGTTATCACCCGCAGTTTGCCAGTAATAGCGTAGCGCCCAACGAATTGCTTCTGCTGAAACAGTAGAATGAACTTCCCCCTTCCACAGAAGTTTTTGTAGCGTTGTGATATTTCCCTCATTCTCACCGCGATTATTAGCAGCCGTGCCATAGCTTGTCAAAACATTGCCAAACAAGTGAAAAGCCACTTCAGAACCTCCTTACATAGCTAAGACAAAACTTTCAGCGCTCATTCTAAGCGTCGATATCAATCATGTATTCTTCATCATCTAACTCACTGTCTGAATCAGTTATTCCTTTACCCTTGTAGCTTGCTAATGCTAGGAGAGTCAGATCTCTCGCCATCTTCCAATCTCGACGTCCTGTAACTAGGTCCATCAACTCTAGCCAATGACTCTGTAAGGTAGGAATTTTTCCCGCTCTTGACCAGAAATCTGTTATGAACTCCCTGAACGTTTGAGCATTTTTACAGCGGCTTAAACCAGTTCTAATACGAACAGTTTCTCTGTCGAAATTAGGAATCTCCCCTCTTTTCTTAGCCTGACTCGAAATTTGCCCGTAGGTGAACTTGATGGCCTCATGGCAGGCCTGAACAAATAACCTCTCAGATTCTGCATTCCACTGGGCTTTTTGAACCATATTGCACAGTCCTTCTCTTTCATAAGTCAGCTGTTTGAACAAGTCATTGCTATTGACTCTGTCTGACAAACCAGAGTACCAAGGCAGTTTCCTGGCTAGGTTCTCTGATATCAGTTCTCTAGCCAAGCTACTTGCAACAAAACCACCATTCTTTCCAGCTACTACTCGGTCGCTCAAGAAATCCCGAGAGGCTTGATAATTCTTGAGAACTTGAGTGTCGGCTTCCACAACATGCAGGTCTGTACGGGTTTTCTGTTGAGTGGACCAAGCAACTGTTCCTAGAGTCAATACTTGGCAGCGTTCAACCTTGTGAGTTTTAGCGGTGTCTGCTGCTGTTTCGTAGGCTAGAAACCTTAAACCAGCATCACCTAAGCTACAGGCAAAGAAATCTTTGTACCCTACCCCCCTGAGTTGGGGCTGTTGCCGATACTTGGCATAGATTTCTAAGTTGGTTACTTCAGGAATAACCAAAGCATACTGAGCTCGTTTATCCCGAAGTTTAGACCTTAAAAGAAAGTAGTAGCAAGCAACAGGAGCAAAGAGAAGAACAAACGCATTCTCTGGAAGCTCTTCAAAGCTAGTCTCAACACTGAAGGCAACATGCCTTACTACCGCTCCAGGATTTAGCCAGCCAGCTACACTAACTGGCTTGTTGAGAAAGTAGCCCTTCTTATCGCATAAAATGCTTGCAAACCCTTGATAAACGTAGCTCTTTAAGGCATTATATGTAACAACGATTTCTGGTTTGTCTTCCTCGATTGAGAAAGATTTTGAGATCACTCCAGTTGATTTACGTGTACTAGGATGTTGTAGGAAAGTGCCCATCATTCCTTGATGAACAGTAACCTGAGTTTGGATAGGCATTGTCTTGGAATCCAAGCCTCTTAAGGCAATCAGTCCTTCAGGACTAACCTGAAATGCCTGTTTCAATAACCAATCCAATACCTCTAGGTCACTTCCATTCCATTGCATAGTGACACGACGAGGATCGTTGGTTTGCCAGGTTAGCTCGCCAGGACAATTTTCAGTTTGAATTCCCTCTTGCTCAAGTTGTTTTAAGGTCATCCACAAACCAGCAAGGCCAGCCCGATGTAGCAAGGTAAAACTAGGATGACCTAGACTAAATTCTAGCTGCATGGCTCTGCTCCTACCTCTTTGTCATAGCGGATTTTATCTGGAGCAACAACTGGATAAAAGCCGATCCTCGGCCACTCTTGGAAGCCCTCTTGAATTCGGATAGGAACTGACCATCGTTGCGCCTCTCTTAAGAAAGAGTGACCTCGCCGATCTGCTTCTGCTTGTATTTTAGCCTTGTCTTCTTTAAGCAAAACGGTTATTGTATAGCCCTACGCACGCACGTTAGGACGCTATTCTAGAGAGAGAAGCATTGAGATACACCCATGCCTGCGCCTTACAGTTATGACCTACGCACCAAAGCGATCGAAGCCGTTA